>JAEWEX010000508.1 GCA_023389135.1 Pseudomonadota bacterium
CTGGGTGCACAGGAACAGCCGCCCGCCCCGGTCGGCGATCCGCGCCTCGGCCCGCGCCAGAGCGAAGTGCGCGGCGTTCGGCTCGGCCGCGACCACGCCGCGGCGGCGATGGTCGTAGAAGTCGAGCACCGTGTCGGGATCGGCCGCGTAGGCCTCCGGTGTGGCGAGCTTCATCGGGTCGAACCGCGCCCAGATCCCGCCGCGGTCGCGGAACGTGCCGAGCCCGCTCTCGGCCGAGACGCCGGCCCCGGTCAGCACGAAGATCGTCTTGGGATGGTCGCTCACGCGCGGCTCCTGTTCGCCCGAGAATGGCCGGATATGTCCGCTCGTTGGCGGTGCGGTTTCTTTCCCGCCGGGTCCCGCCGGTGAATGCTGCGGCTCGCTTCACCGAACGGGAGACACGAAATGTCCGATGTTGCGCTGCTGGTCATCGATGTCCAGGAATCCTTCCGGCACAGGCCCTTCTGGAACGACGCCGATGTCCCGCCCTTCACCGCGCGCCTGCAGGCGCTCATCGACGGCGCCGCCGCGCGGCGGATCCCGGTCCTGCAGGTGTTCCACGTGGCCGAGAGCGGCCCGTTCGCCATTGCCTCCGGCCACGTCCGTACCCTCGCGCCGGTCGTGATCGCGCCGACGGCCACCTTCCACAAGCGCCGGCACAGCGCCCTGGTCGATAGCGGCCTGTCGGGCTGGCTGACGCAGCACGGCATCCGCCGGCTGATCGTGTCGGGCATCCGGACCGAGCAGTGCTGCGAGACCACGGCCCGCCACGCCTCCGACAGCGGCTGGCAGGTCGACTACGTGACCGAGGCCACCCTGACCTTCGCCATGACCCACCCGGACGGCCGCCGCTTCGGCGCGGACGAGATCAAGGCCCGCACCGAGCTGGTGCTGACCGACCGGTTCGCCCGGATCGCCACCGTGGACCAGGCGCTGGCCGGCCCGGACCTGCCGGTCGCCGCGTGAGCGGGGCGGCGCGGCACATCCCGGTCCTCGTGGTCCTGCCGCCGCGCGCGCTGCTGCTCGACCTCGCCGGCCCGCTGGAGGTGCTGCGGATCGCCGGCACCGTCCAGGACCGGGTCGGCTTCGCGGTGGCGTACGCGGCACCGCGGGCGCTCACCCGCTGCTCGATCGGGCTCGACCTGGGCGGGGCCGGACCGCTGCCGGATACGGTGGCCGACGGGACGGTCGTGCTCCTGCCGGGCTCCGCGACGCAGGTGCTCGGCGACGGGCCCGACGCGGAGGCCGACGCCGACGCGGAGGCCGAGATCGTCGCGTGGCTGCGCGGCGCGGTCCGGCCGGGCCACATCGTGGCGACCGTCTGCGAGGGCGCGCTGCTCGCGGCGCGGGCCGGGCTCCTCGACGGCTACGTCTGCACCACCCACCATGCCAGCTGCGACCGGCTGAGGGCGGCGGCCCCCGAGGCCCGAGTCCTGGACAACCGCTTGTTCGTGCAGGACCGCGACCGGTTCAGCAGCGCCGGCGTCACGGCCGGCATCGACCTGATGCTGCACCTCGTGGCGGAGTGGGCGGGCCCGGCGACGGCGGTCGCCGTCGCCCGGACGCTCGTCGTGTACATGCGGCGCGGGCCCAACGATCCCCAGCTCTCGCCCTGGCTTGAGGGGCGCAGCCATCTGCACCCGGCGGTCCACCGGGCCCAGGACGCGATCGCCGCCGACCCGGCCCGGGACTGGTCGCCGGCGCTGCTCGGCCGGGTCGCGGGCGCGAGCCCGCGCAACCTCGCGCGGCTGTTCCGGCTCCACGCCGGCATGACCGTGACGGACGCGGTCAACCGGTCCCGCGTCGCGCTGGCCCGGGATCTGATCGCGCAGAGCGACCTCGGCCTGGAGCGGGTCGCCGAGCGCGCAGGCTTCGGCTCCGCCCGGCACATGCGCCGCGTCTGGCGGCAGTTCCACGCAGCGGCGCCGTCGCGCCTGCGTGCCGGACCCGCGGACGGGGCGTCCGCGCCGGTCCGACCGAGGCACCCCGCGAGACACCCGTCCTTGCGAGCGGAGCGAAGCAATCCAGGGTAGCGCTCCGCTTTCCGGCATCGCGCGCCCCTGGGTCACTTCGCTGCGCTCGTGATGACGGGAGAGCGACGACGGCCGAAGGCTTCGGCTGGAACCGCGTGCGTCAGGCCGTGCCGCTCGCGGCCCGCTGGACCCGAACAGCGGCCTGTGACCTCCTGCCGTGCCGAACCGGTCAGCCCGAATCGGCGCGGACCGTGCATCGGCCCGGCGCGCCCGCTGGCGCGGAGGAGTGAGCGGCATGCCCGAATTCGACCTTGCCATCCGGGGCGGCACGGTGGTCACGGCAAGCGACACGGTCCGGGCCGATATCGGCGTGCGCGGCGGCCGGATCGTCGCGGTGGCCGAGGGCATCGCCGACGCCGCCCGGGTGATCGACGCCTCCGGCCTGCTGGTCCTGCCCGGCGGCATCGACAGCCACGTCCACATCGCCCAGCCTTCCGGCGACGGCATCGTCATGGCCGACGACTTCGAGAGCGGAACCCGCGCCGCGGCTTTCGGCGGCAACACCACCGTGATGCCGTTCTGCATGCAGGAGCGCGGGCGACCGCTGCGGGAGGCGGTCAAGGACTATCACGCCAAGGCCGAGGGCAACTGCCACGTCGACGTCAGCTTCCACCTGGTGATCTCCGACCCCAACGAGCAGGTGCTGGGACAGGAACTGCCGGCGCTGGTCGCCGATGGCTACACCTCCTTCAAGGTGTTCATGACCTACCAGGGGCTGGCCCTCAGCGACCGCCAGATCCTCGAGACCATGTCCGTCGCCCGCGAGACCGGGGCGCTCACCATGGTCCATGCCGAGAACGAGGACGCGATCCAGTTCCTCTGGGATCGGGCGGGGCGCGCCGGCGAGGCGGCGCCGAAGTACCATGCCTCCACCCGGCCCATCCCGGTGGAGCGCGAGGCGACCAATCGCGCCATCTCGCTCGCCGAGATCGCCGACGTGCCGCTGGTCATCGTCCATGTCTCCAACCGCGAGGCCATGGAGGAGATTGCGCGCGGCCGCGCCCGCGGGCGCAGGGTGATCGCGGAGACCTGCCCGCAATATCTCGTCCTGACCGCCGACGACCTCGACCTCGACGGGCTGGAGGGCGCGAAGTTCGTATGCTCGCCGCCCCCGCGCGACGCCGCCAATCAGCAGGCCTGCTGGGAGGGCATCGAGCAGGGGCTGTTCGACGTGTTCTCCTCCGACCACTGCCCGTTCCGCTACGAGGACCCCGCCGGCAAGCTCAATCCGCGCGCGGGCGAGAGCTTCAAGTACATCCCCAACGGCATTCCCGGCGTCGAGACCAGGCTTCCGATCCTGTTCTCGGAGGGCGTAGTGAAGGGCCGCATCGACCTCAACCGCTTCGTCGCGCTCACCGCGACCAATCATGCCCGCATCTACGGGCTCTATCCGCGCAAGGGGACGATCGCCGTCGGCGCCGACGCCGACATCGCGCTGTGGGACGCCGGTCTGAAGAAGACGATCCGCCAGGCCGACCTGCACCACGGCGCCGACTACACGCCGTTCGAGGGCATCGAGGTGACCGGCTGGCCGGTCGTGACCATGGTGCGCGGCCGCGTGGTCGTTGACCGCGGACGGCTGGTGGGCGCGCCGGGTCATGGCGGCCACGTCCCGCGCGGCCGGCCGGGTCCGGTCTGAGCCGGCGGCACATGGCGGGCCCGGTCCTCGAGGGCAAGGGCGTCGCATCCCAGCCTGGAGGCGAGCAGCCGGGCATGGCCCAGGGCCGCGGCGGCGGCGCCGGCGCCGGGGAAACTCGCCGCCATCAGGTCGCTGACGCACAGGCACCGGCCAGGGCCGAGGCGTTCCTCGACCCGGTACGCGAACATCGCGTGGATGTAGCCCCGCGCGTCCCGGACCATGACGAGGCCCGCCCGCCGCGGCGCCCGGGTCAGCATGCGCCGTGCGAACCGGCGCCAGCGGCCGGGCGTGATCTCCGGACGGGCCAGGAGGACGAGGGCGAGCGCCGCGTCGACGGCGTCGCGGGTCAGCGGCTCGGCGTGAAACGGACTGTCGCTCACATGCGCCCCCTGCATGCACCGGCAAGCAGGTTGCGGCGGCGGCGGGTCCGGCACATTGAGCCGGGTCAAACACGGATGCCGGCTGGCGGGCAGCCTGCCGACCGTGATAATGTACACGCTCGGCTTGGAGGTTCGCGCATGGCGGCCACAGGTTCCGTCGAATCCATCGCGCGTCCCGCCGACCCGGCCGTTTGCGGGGGGACGGGCGGAGCCTGCTGCGGCTCCTGCGAGGTGCGTCCTTTCAGCGTCTGCGCCGCGCTCGCGCCCGGCGAGGCCTGGCAGCTGGCCCGTCTCGCCCAGCCCGCCTGCGTGGCCTCCCGGGGAACCCTGTTCCACCAGGGCGATCCGGCCGAGTCGGTCTACAACGTCACCTCCGGCGTGGTGAGGCTCTACCGGCTGTCCCGCGACGGCCGCCGCCAGATCGTGGCTTTCGTGCTGCCGGGGGACTTCCTCGGGCTCGCGCTCGCCGATCGCTACGGTTATTCCGCCGACGCCGTGGGAGAGGTCACGGCCTGCCGCTTCAGCCGGGAGGCCTTCGCGGCCTTCCTGGAGGAGAAGCCCCACCTGCTGCGTCGCCTGCACGAGGCCGCGACCCACGAGCTGAGCCTTGCCCAGGACCAGATGGTCCTGCTCGGCCGCCGGACCGCGGAGGAGCGGGTGGCGGCCTTCCTGATGTCCATGCGCGAGCGCTGGGGCCGGATCCGGGGCCTGTCGGTCACCGTTCCGCTGCCCATGGGGCGGCAGGACATCGCCGACCATTTGGGTCTCACCATCGAGACCGTGAGCCGCACCGTCGCCAGGCTGGCGCGCGAGAAGGCGCTGCTGGTCGTGCCCGACGGCGTCCGCCTCCTCGACATTGCGCGGCTGCAGCGGCTCGCGGAAGGCTAGAACGAGACGTTCAGCGTGCCCGACAGGTTGTGCCAGTCGAGCGTGGTCGAGGGCGTCGCCGCGCCGAGCGAGCGTGAGCCGAAGTTGAGATACTGGTATTCCAGCCCCAGCGAGAGATGGCGCGTGAACGCCCACTCGAAGCCGAAGCCCGCCGCGAAGCCGGTGCGCACGCCGGAGCTGTCGTAGAGCTGCCCGTCCACCGCTACGGACTGCTGCTGGAAATCGACGATCTCCGTGCGCACCGCCAGACCTTCATAGGCCTCCGAAACCTCCGCCAGCGCCACGCCGCCGGCGCCGTAGACCAGCCAGTTGTCGCCGCCATAGCCGACCCGTCCGAAGGCGCTGGCCGACCAGTCGACATCCAGCGTGGCCACCGCGAGGCCCCGGTGCTGCACCAGTCCCGCGCCGGCCTGGTCCATCCCGCTGGTAACGGCCCCGACATCCCCCGCGCGCCCTTCGACGCCGAGCCCGAGCACCCAGTTGCCAAGCTGAATGTCGCGCCCGATCTGGCCGCCGCCGGTCCAGCCCTCGGCCTTGCCGGTGAAGCGGGAGCCCGCGAACACCTGCGGATGGACATGGCCATATTCCGGTCCGGCCACGGTGTAGCCGCCCCGGACACCCGCATAGAACCTGTTCCAGCGCTGTTCGGGGACAGAGGCCGGAACGGCCTCGGGGACAATGGAAGGGGCGCCGCCATAGCCGAGGATCGGCGTCGCCGTCCGAAGCACGGGCGCCGGCCGCGCGGCGGGCGCAGGCGCAGGCGGCCTGCGGGCCTCGAGTTCCTGCACGCGCGCCCTGAGCGCGCCGTTCTCCCGCTCCAGGGCCTCGATCCGGGCCGTGATCTCCTCCAGCGACGCCGCATGAGCCGGCGCGCCCGCAAGCATCAGCCCCGCGAGCAGCGCGGCCAGTATCCGAATTGGCATGACGTTCCCCGACCCCAGTGCAGCGGAACTGGATTCCTAAGGGAGCGCGTACAATCCGCCAAGCCTACAAGTCACTGGATACTTTGCGGAATCGGGTGGCTAGTGCGCCAGCAGGACCGGAATCGACGCGTGGGTCATGACGTCCCGCGTGACGCCGCCGAGCACCCATTGCCTCAGCCGTGAATGGCCGTAGCCGCCCATCACCAGGAGATCCGCCTCTGCCAATGCGAGCTGTTCGAGGATCGCGTCGGACGGATTGCGCTGCCGGCTGCGGATCTGGTTGACCTTGACCGCGATGCCGTGCCGGTCGAGGTGACGCGCCATGTCCGCGGCGGGCAGCCGCGCGCTGTCCTCCAGGGTCTCGCGATCCACGGTGACCAGCACCACCCTGGTTGCCCGCCGGAGGAACGGCATCGCCTCCGCGATGGCGCGGGTGCCCTCCCGCCCGCCGTCCCAGGCGGCGACCACCGTGGCGAAGTCGCCGCTGCGGGCCGCATCGCGCGGCGCCAGCATGACCGCCCGCCCGGAGCCGAACATGACCTGCTCCGTCAGCTCGGGGCTGACCGGCTCGGCGCCGGTGGCGTATGGGCGCGCCATCACCATGATGTCGGCGGTGCGCGCCTCGCGCACCACGGCTTCGTTGCTCGCCTCGCCGACCAGGTCCATCCGGCGGAAGTCGTGCCGCAGGCCGAGTTGCGCCAGGTCCGCCCTGAGCCGTGTTTCCCTGACGTCGCCTTCGGCCCGCGCGGTCGCTTCCATGTCGGCCATGAGTTGCGCCGCCATGCCGCCGGCGTCGAACGGCACGCTGATCATGGGCAGCCGGTGCACGAACAGCCCGGTGAGGTGCCCGTCGAACAGGTTGGCGACCCGTTCCGCCAGCGCAAGCCGCGCCGCATCCGCCCGGCCGCCGTCGAGATGAACTGCGATGTCCTTGATCATGGTGGTCAGCCCCTGAACCGGTCGATGATGCCGCGCGTGAGGCGGTCCAGCCCCCGGGTGACGGCGCCGAGCCCGAGCAGCGCCAGGAACGGCAGCAGCATCAGCCCGAACAGAAGCGCGGACTGCCGGGCCAGATCGTCATCGGGACCGGTCCATGACAGCTCGCCCGACAGCGCGAACCAGAGCACCGCCACCGCCGCCGCCAGCACGAAGGCGATGGCGATGCGCGCGGCCGGCGGAAGCCGGAGACGGGGAGGCGTGACGGTGGGGGTCATGGTGCAGTCCCTCCCCATGGGTGGTGTCCTGCACATCACTCCGATCCGCGTCGGCCATCATTGATCCAGAGCAAAGCCGGATGCGGGCGACAAGCCGGCGTCAGATCGCGCCGGCCGCCTTCAGTCCTGCGATGCGCCCGGCGTCGTAGCCGGCGACCCCGGTCAGCACCTCGTCCAGGTCGCGGCCCTTGGCGCCGCCCATCCGACGCACGGCGCCCGGCGTCGCCGACAGCCGCGGATGCGGGGCAAGCGTCTTCACGGTGCCGAAATCGTCGTCCGCCACCTCGATGATCGCCTGGCGCGCGACATAGTGCTGGTTGCTGAAAACCTGCGCGATGTCCGCGACCGGCGTGCCGGCCACTTCCTCGCGGTCGAACACCTCCATCACCTGGTCGGTGGTGCGCTCGACGATCCAGCCGCCGATCACCGCATCCAGCGCGTCGACATTGGCGACGCGGGCGGCGGCCGTGGCGAAGCGCGGATCGTCGATCAGCTCCGGGCGGCCCAGGGCGTTGAACAGCCGCTGCA
>JAEWEX010000524.1 GCA_023389135.1 Pseudomonadota bacterium
CGCCCTGCAGCCACCTCAGAAGGGCGCCTGCCGCATGCGCGAACTCCCCGACGACGCTCCCGCGCCACGCCACGCGACGACGCGGTACCGGCTCGCCCCGGAATGGGGCTGCTGGCCGATCTGGGACGACGCCACCGGCGACAATCTGGGCCCCGTGAGCCTGCCGGTTCCAGCGGCGCTGGCCAGCCGCATCGACGCGTGGGACCGGGCCTTCCAGGCGATCCTCGACCATGACGACCCGCTGGCCAGCGGATTTGCGGACGCGGCGGCGGCCCGGGCCCACGCGGCGGAGGGCCGCGCCATCCTGGCGGCCCTGGTCGATGCGCTCGGCGCGGAGGCCGTCATGGACCGGCTGCCGCGCGAGTGGCCGGTGCGACCGTGACCCTGTCGGAAGACACGGCGCCCCGCCTAGCGGGCGCGCCGGGGCTTGCGTTCACCATCGCCGCCACCGGCGATTGCGCCGATCCCGGCCTGCACTACGCTACGGCGATCCGGCCGACACCGGCACGGGACACAGACGGGGGACGCCATGCCGCGAGCGCCTGAGCCCGGAGCGCCTGAGGGAGGCTACGGCTTTCCCATTCTGGAGACGGTCCCCGGCCCGTCCAACCCGTGGCTCAGTTGCAGCGGATCCTCCGGCGGGGCGAGCGGTTCCGGCGGCGCGAAGCCGCTGGGCGCCAGTTTCGGCAACATCCTGGATCCCAAGGTCCCGATCAACGAGCGCCTGGTCACCATCGGCCTGGGGCTGGAGGTGGCGGGGCTGGCAATGCTGCTGACCGCCATGGCGATGATGCTGGCGGTGCTGTACGGAGGCGCCGCGGCGGGGTGGTTCACCATCGCGATCGCCATCACGGTGGCGGGCTTCATCACCGCGCTGATCGGCGGCGTGACCACCATCAGCGGGATCGATCCGCCGGCGTTCGACTTCCGGAAGGCGCTGGCCATGCCGAAGGCCCGGACGGTGTCCGTGACGCATGATGCGCCCAAGGAGCTGCAGGACCTGATCTGGAACCTCATGCGGGTGGAGCGGCTGGTCTCGCTGGAGACCGACCTGATCGACCGCGCCCGCGCCGCGGCCCAGGCGGGCGACGCGAAATGGTACGAGCATCACCTGCGGGCGCTCTATGCGGCGCAGGGGGAAAAACAATACCGGCTGCGCCAGGCGGGCCGGTCGATCTCCGGGTTCGTCGCCGCCAACGCCGATATGCTGGCGCGCATCAGGGTCGAAGACCCGCGGCCGCTGCGCGACGCGCTCAACCCGATCACCAATCTGCGCGAGCAGCTCGACGAGCTCGGGATCACGTTCTCGGACGTGAACGCGATGCTGGCGAAGCTGCGCATGCCGTCACCGCTGCTCGCCGCCCTGGAGCGGGCGGTGGCGTCGCGGGTCGCCGAGGCGGGGGGAACATGCGCCGGCCTGCTGAAGGAGATCGCGGCGGAGCTGGAGGCCATCGAGACGGTCGACTGGGACGCCTTCGGGGGCAAGCCCAGGACAGGGCCGGGCTGACTACGCGGCTGTCTGTCGGACCCGCATCGGCGGCTAGTGAGTTGGTGGAGCCAGGCGGAATCGAACCGCCGACCTCTTGAATGCCATTCAAGCGCTCTCCCAACTGAGCTATGGCCCCACACGCTCCGGCCGGTTGGGATCCTGGCCGGAGAAATCGTCGGGAACGCCGTTCCCGAGGACGCGTCTCAAATCACACTTGGACCGCGCCTTCAAGTCTCTTCGTCATCGTCGATGTCGCCATCGATCAGGTCGGCCACGTCGTCGTCGGCTTCCTCGTCGTCGGCGAGGAAGGTGTCGTCGTCATCCGCCTCGATCTCGTCCTCGCCTTCGTCGTCGTCAGCCGCGGTCGGGTCGGCGCGCTTGCGGCCGGAGGTGTCCTCGTCGGCCTCCTCCAGGGGAACCAGCTCGGCGTCCTCGGCCGTCTCGACCTCGGCCTCCTCCTCCGCTTCCTTGGCGCGCGCCTTCTCCGGCGCGGCCTTTGCACGTGCGCTCACAAGGGCGGCGACCGCGAAGGTCGCGCCGCATTTCGGGCAGATGATAGGGTCGCGCTGCACGTCGTAGAACTTGGCGCCGCAGCTGAGGCACTGGCGCTTTGTCCCGAGTTCCGGTTTCGCCACGGAGGCCATCCTCATCGGTCGATCAAGGGCGCTCGTGTGGCGTCTGCGGCCGTGGCTGTCAAGGCCCCCCGTTGCGGGGCCGGCCCGGCGGGTGACGCGGGGGAACGCCCATGCTAGGAGGCCGCCGACCGAGGGGAACCGCCGCGTGACAAGCCACCAGCCTGCCCGTCCGCTCACCGGCCGCCGCGGAGGCCCGCTCCGCGGCCGCGGCCGCGTGCCGGGCGACAAGTCGATCTCCCACCGCGCCATCCTGCTCGGCCTGCTGGCCACCGGCGAGACCGTCGCCACCGGGCTGCTGGAGGGGGCCGACGTCATGGCGACCGCGGAGGCGGCCCGCGCGCTGGGCGCCACTGTCACCCGCGAGGGCGAGGGACGCTGGCGGGTGCGCGGCGTCGGCATCGGCGCGCTCGCCGCGCCCGCCGCCCCGGTGGACTTCGGCAATGCCGGCACCGGCTCCCGCCTCGCCATGGGCGTGGTGGCGGGCCACGGCATCACCGTCACCTTCGACGGCGATGCGTCGCTCAGGAAGCGGCCCATGCGCCGGGTGCTGGACCCGCTGGTCGCCATGGGCGCGGAGGTGGTGTCGCAGGCCGAGGGCGGCCGCCTGCCGCTGACGCTGCGCGGC
>JAEWEX010000155.1 GCA_023389135.1 Pseudomonadota bacterium
GGCCGTGCTTGAGCTCGCCGGCGGCATAGCCCTCGGCATGGATGTACGAGATCTCCTTCAGCTTCAGCGCGCCTTCCATCGCCACCGGATAGCTGGTGCCGCGGCCGAGATAGAGCACGTCTCGGGCCTTCGCGAACACCTTCGCTAGCGCCTCTATCTCCGGCTCCAGCTTGAGCGCCTCGACCAGCAGGCGGGGCAGGCCCGCAAGCGCCGCCACCAGTTCCCGCTCCTGCTCCTCGGACACCATGCCGCGCGCCCGGCCCGCCGCGATGGCGAGGCAGGCCAGCACCGTGAGCTGGCAGGCGAGCGCCTTGGTGGAGGCGACCCCGATCTCGGGCCCGGCGAGCGTCGGGAACACAGCGCCGGCCTCCCGCGCGATGCTCGACGTCGGCACGTTGACCACCGCCCCGGTGGCCATTCCGGCCGCCTTGAAGTGGCGCAGCGCCGCCAGCGTGTCGGCGGTCTCGCCGGACTGCGAGATGACCAGCGCCAGCCCGTCGCCGTCCAGCGGCGGCTCGCGGTAGCGGAACTCCGATGCGATGTCGATCTCGACCGGCAGCCGCGCATAGGTCTCGAACCAGTAGCGCGCGACGAGGCCGGCATAGAACGCCGAGCCGCAGGCAGAGATCGAGATGCGCCGGACCTTAGCCAGGTCCAGGCCGATATCGGCCGGAAGCCGCACGCGGCCGTTGGCCAGGTCGAGGTAATGCGCGAGCGCGTGGCCCACCACCTCCGGCTGCTCGGCGATCTCCTTGGCCATGAAATGTCGGTGGTTGCCCTTGTCCACGACGACGGCGCCGGCGCCGGACGCGATCACCGCGCGCTCGACGAAGGCGCCGGTGCGGTCGCGCACGCTGGCGCTGCGATTGGTCAGGACGGCCCAGTCGTCGTCCTCCAGATAGGAGATGCGGTCGGTGAAGGGGGCGAGTGCGATGGCGTCGGATCCGAAGAACATCTCGCCATCGCCGTGGCCGATGGCCAGCGGGCTGCCCTTGCGCGCTCCGATCAGCATGCCGTCCTGCCCCGAGAACAGGAACACCAGCGCAAAAGCCCCGCGCAGCCGGCCCAGCACCTGGCCGACCGCCGTCTCGGGATCGGCCCCGCCTTCGATTGCCCGGTCGACCAGCCGGACGACCACCTCGGTGTCGGTCTCGGTCTCGAAGGCGACCCCCTCGCCCGCAAGCTCGGCCTTGAGTTCGGCGAAGTTCTCGATGATGCCGTTATGCACCGCGGCGACGCGCGGCGCGGCGTGGGGATGGGCGTTGCGCTCGGTCGGCGCGCCGTGGGTCGCCCAGCGCGTGTGGCCGATCCCGATGTCGCCGCCGAGCGGCTCGGCGGCAAGCCGTGCCTCAAGGTTGCGCAGCTTGCCCTCGGCGCGCCGGCGCACGATGCCGCCATCCACCAGGGTGGCGACCCCGGCGGAATCGTAGCCGCGATACTCCAGCCGCTTCAGCGCATCGACGAGCCGATCCGCCACCGGCGCCTGGCCGACAATGCCGACGATGCCACACATATGCCGTCTCCATGCTTCCCCGGTCGCGGGCAGGCATAGATGGCTCGCCCCGCCCGGGCATAATCACGTTGGGTGACGGACTATGTCCGATCCGGTTTGCTATTCCGTTCACGGAACGCGCGCGCCCAGCCGGCCCGCTCCATCTGCCGCGCCCGCGACAGCGCCAGCGCGTCCGGCGCGACATCGGCGGTCACGACGCTGCCGGAGCCCACATAGGCGCCGTCTCCGACCTTGACCGGGGCGACAAGAGCCGAGTTGGAGCCGATGAACGCGCCTGCGCCGATATCCGTGAAGTGCTTGGAAAAGCCATCGTAATTGCAGGTGATGGTGCCGGCCCCGACATTTGCGCCGGCGCCGATCCGGGCGTCGCCGATATAGGTCAGATGGTTGACCTTGGCGCCTTGCTCGACGGCGGCGTTCTTGATCTCCACGAAATTGCCCACCCGTGCGCCCTCGCCCAGCCTCGTCCCCGGCCGCAGCCTCGCGAATGGCCCGACCGATGCGCCCGCCGCGACCTCGGCGCCTTCGAGGTGCGAGAAGGCGTGGATAACCGCGCCGTGACCCACCGTAACGCCGGGGCCGAACACCACGTTCGGCTCCACCACCACGTCGCGGCCAAGCCTCGTGTCGTGGGAAAAGAACACCGTTCCCGGCGCCACAAGCGTCGCGCCGCCCGTCATGGCAGCATCCCTCAATCGTTCCTGGAAGGTCGCCTCGACCTGTGCGAGCTGGGCACGGGTGTTGACGCCCTGCACCTCGGCCTCCGCGCCCTCGACCACGGCGCAGCGCAGCCCCCGCGCGCGGGCAATCTCGACGACATCCGTCAGATAGAACTCGTCCTGCGCATTGTCGCAGCCGATTGCCTCGATCAGCGGGAGCGCGACCCGCCCGTCGATGGCCATGACGCCGCCATTGCACAGGTCAACCAGGCGCTCGGCCTCACTCGCGTCCTTGTGCTCGCGGATTGCGACCAGTTCGCCGCCGTCCATCAGAAGTCGGCCGTAGCCGGCAGGGTTCGTTGTGCGGAAGCCCAGCACGGCCACCGCGGCGCCATCCGCGATCCGGGCGCGCAGGGCGGCTGTCGTCTCCGGCGTCACCAGCGGCGTGTCGGCGAACAGCACGGTCACGTCGTCGAAACCCGGCTCAATGCTCGCCCGCGCCGCCAGCACTGCATGGGCCGTGCCGCGCCGCTCGGCCTGCAAATGAATTTGTGCGTCGGGCCTCAGCCTGAGCGCTTCGCCGGCGACGGCGTCATGGCCCGGCCCAACCACAACGGCAACGCTGGTCGCCTCGGCGGCGGTCGCCAGGGCGTGACCGAGCAGCGTCCTGCCGGCCGCCCGGTGCAAGACCTTCGGAAGGCCGGAACGCATGCGGGTGCCCTCGCCCGCGGCGAGCAGGATGGTGAGCGAACGCGAA
>JAEWEX010000533.1 GCA_023389135.1 Pseudomonadota bacterium
GCGGTGAGCCGCGGCGACGATGTCGCTGGCCTTGCGGGCGATGGCCGAGGCCGGGCGCGCGGCCGGAGCCGAGGCCAGGACCTGGGTCTGAGGCTGCGGCGCGGATGCGGCCGCGGCCGCCATCACCACGGAGCGCGGCATGGGGACCGGCATGGGCACGCGGCGCGGCATGATCTGCGGGGCGGCGACCGCGACCATCGGCGCGGTGCGCTCGCCGCGGGTCGCGCGGGGCAGGTGGGCGGCGATCAGCTTGCGCATCTCGGCGTCGCGGGCGGCGCCGGTGCGGCCGCCCAGCACCACGGCGACGATGTGGCGGCCCTCGTGCTCGACATTGGTGGTGAGGTTGAAGCCCGAGGCGCGGATGAAGCCGGTCTTGATGCCGTTCACGCCGGGGACGCGGCCGAGCAGCTTGTTGTGGTTGCCGTAGCGGGCGCCCTTGTAGGTGCCGACCCGGGTCGAGAAGTACTCGAACTTGTCGGGAAAGCGCTCCTGAACGGCGCGTGACAGCACGGCGAGGTCGCGGGCGGTCGTCGACTGCCGGGAATCGGGCAGGCCCGACGCGTTGCGGAACGTGGTGTTGGCCATGCCGATGGCGCGCGCGGTGCGGGTCATGCGCTCGGCGAAGGCGCTCTCGGAGCCCGAGACATGCTCGGCGACCACCACGGCGATGTCGTTGGCGGACTTGGTGACGAGCACCTTGATGGCGTCCTCCGCCCGGATGGTCTCGCCCGGCTTGATGCCGACCTTGGACGGCGGCTGGGCGGCGGCGTTGGCCGAGGCGCGCATGGGCGTGTCGAGCCGGGTGCGACCGCGCTCGATCTCCTCGAACAGGACATAGAGCGTCATGATCTTGGTGAGCGACGCCGGGAAGCGCTTGGCGTCGGCGTTGTCGGCATGGAGGACCTTGCCGGTCTTCACATCCACCACGATGGAGGCGCGCGGCGGATTGTAGCCGCCCTTCTTCTTCGCGTGAGCGGGCGCCGCGGCGAGGCTGGCGGCAACCGCCGCCACGATCACCGTCGTGCTTCTGAACCAGCCTGAACCGACGTTACGCAAAACCATTACTCCGTCCCCGTATCGACACGCCGGAAGGCCACGCAGGCAGGATTCGGGGCGCAAATGCGGCGACAACATGCCCGCCGTCCCCGCCGCCGACGCCGGCGGCGGTCCATTCGCTACCCCGCCGGCACCGAAACTGCACGATCCCGAGGGAGCCTGCGCCGTCTCCGCGACGACACAGTTTCAAACGCTACCCAAACGCGGTTACGCCGGAGTTAATTCAAATCCTTACCGATTGTGCGTCGCAGCACGCCGCTTGACAGTCATGCTGCATTGCACCATATGAAATCCATGCGGCGGCCGTACCCTGGCCGGACCGCGCAAAATCAATCTGCAGCGGCAAGGAAACGATCTGATGTTCGCGAATTTCGACGACGTGCAGAAAGTCGGCAAGGACAATATGGACATCGCGCTGAAGGGCTTCGGCGCCATGTCGAAGAACCTCCAGGCGATCGCCGTCGAGGTCGCCGACCATTCCAAGAAGTCCTTCGAGGACGCCAGCTCGACGATGGAGAAGCTGATCGGCGCCAAGACGCTGGACAAGGCCGTCGAGGTGCAGACCGACTACGCCAAGACCGCGTACGAGGCCTTCGTGGCGCGCGCCACCCGGATCGGCGAGCTCTATGCCGAGCTGGCCAAGGACGCCTACAAGCCCGTGGAGACCGCTTTCCACAAGACGGCCGCCGCGGCGAAGTGACACCCGCCGTTATCGGCTGATTTCCAAGGCCCGGCTCGCGCCGGGCCTTTTGCGTTGGCGCGCGCCCTCCGGGACGCCGATTGCGGCATCGTGAGGCGGGGCGTCTGGCGCGAGCGCCAACTCGTTTATAAGTTAGGGGCAATCCGCGAAGCGGCCCGCTTCGCGATCCGGGTTCACGAAGGCCGCTCTTGCCCGAAACGCTCACCTCCGACCCACACCCCCGGGGCGACGGCCCCGGCGGCGGCGCGCGTCTCGCCGGCGGCCGCGAGGGCCCCGGCCGCCCGGGGCGGGGGGACGACAACGGCGCCGGAACCGCGGTCGTCACCAAGACCAAGACCCGCACCAAGCGCCCGGCGCTGTACCGGGTCCTGCTCCTGAACGACGACTACACGCCCATGGAGTTCGTGGTGCACGTGCTGGAGCGGTTCTTCAACAAGGACCGCGAGGCGGCGACCCGCATCATGCTCCACGTCCACAACAGCGGCGTCGGCGAGTGCGGGGTCTACACCTACGAGGTGGCCGAGACCAAGGTGACCCAGGTCATGGATTTCGCAAGGCGGCATCAGCACCCGCTGCAATGTGTCATGGAAAAGAAGTGAGGCCCGCCCTTGCCCTCGTTCTCGCGCAATCTTGAACAGTCGCTACACCGCGCGCTCGCGCTCGCCAACACGAGGCGGCACGAATACGCGACGCTGGAGCACCTGCTGCTGTCGCTGGTGGACGATCAGGACGCCACCGCGGTGATGCGCGCCTGCAATGTCGACATCGACCTGCTGCGCCGCAACCTGTCGGAATACATCGACACCGAGCTGGAGAACCTGGTCACCGACGGCCACGAGGATTCCAAGCCCACCGCCGGCTTCCAGCGCGTGATCCAGCGCGCGGTGATCCACGTCCAGTCGTCCGGCCGCGAGGAGGTCACTGGGGCCAACGTGCTGGTGGCCATCTTCGCCGAGCGCGAGAGCCACGCCGCGTATTTCCTGCAGGAGCAGGACATGACGCGCTACGACGCGGTCAACTACATCAGCCACGGCATCGCCAAGCGGCCGGGGCTGGCCGAGGCGCGGCCCGCGCGCGGCGCCGAGGAGGAACAGGCCACGAGCGAGGACAACGGCGCCAAGAAGAAGCAGGACGCGCTCGACGCCTACTGCACCAACCTCAACGCCAAGGCGCGCGAGGGCCGCATCGATCCGCTGATCGGCCGCGACGGCGAGGTCCAGCGCGCCATCCAGGTGCTGTGCCGCCGCACCAAGAACAACCCGCTGCTGGTGGGCGATCCCGGCGTCGGCAAGACCGCCATCGCCGAGGGCCTGGCGCGCCGCATCGTGCGCGGCGAGGTGCCCGAGGTCCTGTTCCCCGCCACCATCTTCTCGCTGG
>JAEWEX010000010.1 GCA_023389135.1 Pseudomonadota bacterium
CGCGGGCGCCGCGCGCGTGAAATCCACGACTGTTAATAAACGGTTGATTCACCGTCTTTCTTATCCGGACCTTAGGGCTTTCCCCTTTAGGTTCGGCCTCGAAGGCTGGACTCCATCGCGAGCCGGCCGCCCCGAGGACACAGGATGGACATCGCCCCTCCGACCCGCGCGCTCTCCGCCGTCGCTGCGCCGCAGCAGCGGACGGACATTGCGCCCGTGCGCGAGGCGGTGAGGACCGACCTGCCGCAGCCGCACCAGAGCGTGCCCGCCACGGAGCGCAGCGCCGGCGCGCGCCTCGACGACGACACCCGCGCCCGCCGCGCCGCCCGCTCCGGCCTCTCCGACGACATGCGCCGCGAGCTGGAACGCGAGTTCGAGTTCGACGACGACGCCCGCGACGTGGTGGTGCGCCAGCTCGACAGCCGCACCGGCGAGGTCGTGGCCCAGTACCCCGCCGAGGCGATCATGCGTATCCGCGCCTATGTCCGCGAGCAGGAAGCCGCCCGCGCCGCCGAGCCCACCCTCGCCCGCGAGGCGTGAGGCCATCCGGGTCCGCTCGCACGCACCCGCGGTGCCAATCCGTTCAGAAAACTCGGTCCGGGAAGCCGTGAACGCCGCCTTGTCCGGTCGGACCGGAGCGCGCCCTGTCCCGCTTCGTCCGCAACCGTCCCCGCTTAACAAAGCATCAGGAACTTTCGCGCACTCTTTGCACCGTCCCGTCGCCCGGTCGCGTCGCGGACGCTCGTGGACAGGAACGTCCACCGCCAGAACGGCACCCGTCGAACCAGGAAGGTTTCGAACATGTCTGACATCACCCTTTCCGCCGGCGTCCGGTCCAACCTGCTCCAGCTCCAGAGCACCGCAGACCTGATCGGCCGCACCCAGACCCGCCTCGCCACCGGCAAGAAGGTCAACTCGGCCCTCGACAACCCGACCAACTTCTTCACCTCCACCGCGCTGTCGTCGCGCGCCGGCGACCTGTCGCGGCTGCTGGATTCGGTCGGCAACGCCATCAAGACCATCGAGCAGGCCGACAACGGCATCAAGTCTCTGACCAAGCTCGTGGAATCCGCCCAGGCCACCGCCCGCCAGGCGCTCCAGGCGGCGCGGCCCACCGCGACCTACAGCGCCGAAGTGGCCGGCACCCAGGCCTTCGCCGCCGACGCCGCCGGCTCCGCGACCGGTGCGGTGGTCGACATCGAGACCACCTACGAGAACGCCGTCGAGGGCACCGCCGCCTTCACTGCCGACTCCGCCGGTTCGGTGGAAGGCTCCAACGCCTTCAATGCCGACCAGGTCCAGGTCTTCACCTCGACCGCCATCGACGATGTCTCCGACCTCGCGGCCAGCGGCCAGTTCGACGACGGCGACGCCTTCACCATCGCCATCGACGGCGGCGGCGCAGGCAACGAGCTTGCCATCGCCGTCAGCACCGGCATGACCGGCGCCCAGCTGGTCGATGCCATCAACAACGACGCGGACAATGGCGGCCGCGTGGTCGCAAGCCTCGGCGCCAATGACGAACTGGTGCTCACCGGCGGCGACACCAACACCACCTTCACCGTGACCGCGGACGGCGGCAACACTGGCACCATCGACTTCGAGGACAGCGCCGTCGCGGCAGAGAACCTGCTGACCCAGGGCCTCAGCCAGGGCGACACCCTCGACATCACCGTCGGCGGCAGCACCACCTCCATCACCTTCGGCACCGGCAACGGCGAGGTCTCGACGCAGCAGGAGCTGCTCGACGCCATCAACGCCGTCGACGGTCTGACGGCGTCGTTCAACGGCGACGGTGAGCTGGTCATCGACGGTGACGACGCTTCCGTTGCCGCGACCTTCGGCGGCGACGGCGCGACCGCGCTCGGCCTCGGCGCATCCCTCGACACCGAGAACCTGATCACCCAGGGCGTGGCCGAGGGCGACACGCTCGAAGTCACCGTGGGCGGCAACACCACCACGATCACCTTCGGCTACGGCGCCGGCCAGGTGTCCACGCAGGACGGCCTCGTCGCCGCGCTGGAGGGGATCAACGGCGTCACCGCCGAGTTCGACGGCGACGGCAATCTGAACATCACCTCCGCCGGCAGCGACGACCTGACCGTCGCCGGCGATGCCGCTACCACGCTGGGCGTCGCGGTCGCCGACCAGGCTGCCACCGTCACCGGCATCACCGGCGCGAACCAGGGCGAGACCCTGACCGTGTCCGTCAATGGCGGCGCGGCGACGACGCTGACCTTCGGCACCGGCGCCGGCGAGATCGGCACCACCCAGGGCCTGGTCGATGCGCTCAACGCCATCGAGGGCGTTTCGGCCTCGATCAACGGCGACGGCGAACTGGAGATCGACGGTGCCGACGCGTCCACCGGCGTCGCCTTCGGCGGCACGGCGGCGGCGGGCCTCGGTCTCGACGCCAACGATGTCGAGGCCACCAACCTGCTGAGCCAGGGCGTCTCCCAGGGTCAGACCCTGACGATCGACCTGGGCGGCACGACCAGCACGATCACCTTCGGCACCGGCGCCGGCGAGGTTTCCACCCGCGAGGGGCTGGAAGCCGCGATTTCGGCCATCTCGGGCGTGACGGGGGCGTTCAACGCCGACGGCGAGCTGGAGATCACCTCGACCAATGCCGCTGCGCTCAGCATCGGCGGCACGGCGGCCGGCGCCCTTGGCGTCGAGACCACCGAGGCGGTCGTTCCCGAGCAGAGCGTCACCACCGCCAACGGAACCCGGGCCAGCCTGGAGTCCGACTACAACGAGGTCATCGAGCAGATTTCCCAGCTCGTGGCCGACGCCTCCTTCAACGGCGTCAACCTGCTGAACGGCGACGACCTGACCGTGCTGTTCAACGAGGACGGCTCCAGCTCGTTCGACGTGACCGGGGTCACCTTCGACGCGGCCGGCCTTGGGCTCGCCCAGGCGGCCTCGGGCTCGTTCCAGAGCGACGCCGACCTGAACTCCACCCTCGACGACCTGTCGGGCGCGATCACCGCGCTTCGCACCCAGGCCTCGCGCCTCGGTTCGGGCCTGTCGATCGTGCAGACCCGCCAGGAGTTCACCAAGGCGACCATCAACACCCTCCAGGTCGGCGCCGACCAGCTCGTGCTGGCCGACACCAACGAGGAGGGCGCCAACCTGCTCGCCCTGCAGACCCGCCAGCAGTTGTCCACCACGGCGCTGTCGCTGGCCTCCCAGGCCGACCAGAACGTGCTGCGCCTGTTCTGATCGCGCCGTCCGGCGCTACAATCGGCGGCGGGGCCTCGTGCCCCGCCGTTTTTCGTTTCCGGGCACATGTCCCGGACCGAGGCGCGTCGCGTGCTTCGAGACGGCGGCTTCGCCGCCTCCTCAGCATGAGGGAGGGCCGGTCCCGCCATCCTCCCGGGGTCCTCCTGCTGAGGAGGCCCCGCAGGGCCGTCTCGAAGCACGCGCGGCGCGGTTGCCATGGAGAAAGCCCATGTCGCTCAAGGTCGAACTGAAGCCCGGCGAACGCTTCATCGTCGGCGACAGCGTCATCACCAACGGCCCTGCCCGCACGAGGCTCTATGTCGACGGCGACGCGCCGATCCTGCGCGAGAAGGACATCATGACGGCGGAGGCCGCTGACACCCCCGCCAAGCGCATCTACCTGGTGGTCCAGCTCATGTACCTCGCCCGCGATCCCCTGAGGCTGAAGGACGAATACCTCGCCCTCATGGGCGACTTCCTGCGCGCGGCGCCCAGCGCCCGGCCCCATCTGGAAAACATCAACAACGAGGTGTTAACCGGCTCGCTCTACAAAGGCCTGAAGGCGGCACAGTCGCTCATGGCGTATGAAGGGGGACTTCTCGGAAATGCACAGCGCAGCACAGGCCTACGCCCGCACGGCCCAGGCGACGGCGAACCCGCGTGAACTGGAAAGCCAGCTTCTCCTGCGCGCCGCCGCGCGGCTCCAGGACGTCCGCGAAGGCCGCATCAGCGAGGCCCGGGACGTGGTTTCCGCGCTGCGCTACAATCGCAAGCTGTGGATGATCTTCG
>JAEWEX010000014.1 GCA_023389135.1 Pseudomonadota bacterium
CTCCTAGAGCGTGGTGAGCGGCGGAATGGCTCGCGGGGGGTGCAGGCCGTCCCTGCGATGAACGTGGCCGGCATGCGTTTTGTTCCGAAGCCGGCAGGACGCCGGCCGCAGCACGGCGGCGGCCCGCCATGCGTCCGGCGCAGCCCGGTTCCGCGGATGGCGCATGCCGCAGTCATTGTCGGGTCGTCCCGCCGTTGGAATAATCGGGATGGGGCGAGGAAGACGACGACCGGAGGACAAGTCATGGACTGTCCAGCATGCGGCGGCCTCGGAACCATCGACGCAGCCAAGCCTCTCCATGCCGTCTCCGACGACAGGCCGGATACTTCCAAAGGCGGCGAGGTGCTGGCGCCATGCCCCCGCTGCAACGGCAAGGGCGATATCGAGATCGCGCGGGACGAGCCCCGCCGGCCCGGCGGGGGCGAACCCCGCCGCTAGCCGTCGCCGGTCCGGGCCTCCGGCAGTCCCAGCGCCTCGCGGCAGGCGCGCTCGAACCCTGCATGGGTGAACGGCTTCGGCAGGACCACTACGTCGGAGAACTGGTCGGGGCGGTCGGCCATGTCCGAGCCGCTGACGAAGATGAACGGCGCTCCGCGATGGGCGAGCCGCTCGGCGACATTGGCGCCGCTGCCCTGGGCCAGCATCATGTCCAATATGGCGAAGTCGGGCCGCTCCGCCTCTATGGCGTCGAGCGCGGTGCGCTCGTCGGCGACGATCCTCACCTCGGCAGCTCCCAGGTCCATCAGCAGTGCCTCGATGTCCAGGCTGATGACCAGATTGTCTTCCGTGACAAGAACCTTCAGCCCCTCGAGGGGGCGCGCGTGGATCTCGGCAGCCAAGCGTCAACCTCCGGATAAGCGGGCCAGGGCCCAGCCCCCCGGAGTTCGCAATCCACCCCAACAATGATGTGCCCGCAAGATGTAACTTTGCCTCGACCCGGTCATTTAACTTTGACATGCATGACCGCGATCCCCGAATGTCCGGCACCCGATGACAAAGCTCCCGCCCACCCGCAGCGTTTCTTGCACCGCATGCCCGCTCCGGCGCATGGAGGCCTTCCGCAGCTTCACGGATAAGGAGCTGGCCTTTGTCGAGAGCTTCAAGCAGGGCGAATTGCAGGTGCAGCCCGGCGCCTCGATCCTGCTGGAGGGGACCAACAGCCCGCACCTCTACACGGTGCTGCGCGGCGCGGCGTTCCGGTACAAGACCATCGAGGACGGGCGGCGCCAGATCCTGAACTTCGCGCTGCCGGGGGATTTTCTCGGCCTGCAGGGATCGATCTTCGACGTGATGGGGCATGGCGTCGAGGCGCTGACCAGCATGGTGCTGTGCGTGTTCCCGCGCGACAAGCTCTCCACGCTGTTCGAAAACCACAGCGGCCTCGCTTATGACGTGACGTGGCTCGCCGCCCGCGAGGAGATGCTGCTGGACGAGCATCTGCTGTCTATCGGGCGGCGCACCGCCCTGGAACGGACCGCCTATGTGATCTGGAGACTGTTCCGGCGCGCCAGCACCGTCGGCGCGACCAACGGCGCCGGGCTGGGCTTCCCGCTGACGCAGCAGCAGCTGGCCGACACGGTAGGCCTGTCCATCGTGCACACCAACAAGACCATCAGGCGCCTGCGCGAACTCGGCGTGGTGTCGTGGCAGGACCGCAACGTCCGCATTTCCGATCCCGACCGGCTCGCTGAGATCGCCAAGATCAGCATGCCGCAGCCGACCTCGCGGCCGTTCATCTGAACTCCGCGCCGCTGCGCTCTAGGACCGGTCTCCGACCCTTCTGGCCTCGCCTCAGCGCGCGGCGCGCATGTGCGCGTCAGCCATTGCCATGCCGTCCATGACACGCGACGGGCGCACGGAGCGTCGGGTGACGGTGGTCACGCCGGCCTGATGGTCGACCTCGATGGTGAGCGCGCTGTCGGGGGCCGCATCCGCGACCTTCTCGACCAGCGGCATGTCGCCCTTCGCGTCGCGTACGATCTGGTGCGACTGGCGGACCTCGCCGCTGGCGTCGCTGCCCATCAGAAGACCTGGGGCGGCAACGGTTGCTGCGGCAGTCACGGCGGCGGCTGCCGCAAGGATCGCTGGACGGATCATCTTTGTTCTCCTCGCAGTGGGCGAAGGTCCTGCCGTCGCTTGTGACGGTGTCGACATCGATGAAACGCGCCCTGCCGGCCAAACGTTCCCGGCTGGGCCGCAGACGTCGCGGCGGTCGCGGGAACGTCGACTTGTAGAGAAATAGAAGCACGCCCGCGCGAACTGCGCCGGCGCAGGTCGGTTCCATGCCGATCACGGAAAATTATCCGCGATTTCTGTGCCCGGTCAGGTGAACAATTCCGCGGCCAAGGCGTTTCCGACACATGATCCGCGCTTCGGTGCGGATGTCCGAAATCCCAGGAGGCACACAATGAACATTCGCACCCTTCTCCTCGCAGGCGTCGCAACGTCCGTCATGGCCGGCTACGGCATGGCCCAGACCGCCGCGCCCGACGCCCCCGCCGCGCCGCAGCCCGATGCGCAGATGCAGCAGCAGGCTCCCGCGTCCGGCACCGACGCCGCCCCGTCCGCCGCGCCCGCCGGCGATGCGATGACGGGCGCCGACGCGGCCGATCGCGCCATGTCCGGCGAGACCGCGTTCAACGACCTGAAGGACGCCAACATCAACAACGCCGAGGACGAGTCCGTCGCGACCATCGCCGACGTGCTCATCAGCCCCGAGGGCCAGGCCGAGAACCTCGTGCTCGCCCAGGGTGGCGTGCTGGGTGTCGGCACCACCTACAAGCTGTTCCCGATCGAGCAGATGCCGACGGTGACCGACGATGTCGCCAGCATCACCATGACCGAGGAAGAGGTCGAGGCGCTGGCCGAGTACACCTATCCGGCCGGCGAGGACGATCCCGCCACCGCCGAGGCGCCTGACGCCGACGACGCGGCCGACACCCCGATGGCCGCCAACCCGCCGGCCACGGCTCCTGCCCCGGGCGCTTCCGCCCCGGCGGCCGATGCGCCCTCGACCGGCGCGACCACCGCGGAAAGCCCCGCGACGGCTCCGGCCCAGTCCACCGACATGGCCGAGACCGCCCCGGGCACGGCGCCCGCGCCGGAAGCGACCACTGAGGGCCGCGCCGCCACCGACGCCACCATGGCCGCGACCCCGGTCGCCGACCTGTGGCCCGTCAGCGAGTTCATCGGCGTCAATGCCGAGGTCAGCGGCGAGGAGGACGTGACGGTCGAGGTGTCCGACGTCCACTTCGACGGCGAGGGCAAGGTGACCGCGTTCATCGTGACCGAGGGCGGCGTCCTCGGCGTCGGCGGCACCGAGCACACGGTGGCCTTCGAGGACGTGACCATCGGCGGCACCCAGGACGATGTCGAGCTGATGGTGGCCAACGTCACGCTGGCCTCGCCCCCGGCCGATGCGGCTCCTGCCGGCCAGCCCGCTCCGGGCGCGGCTCCGGCCCCCGCTCCGGCGCAGTAACCGTCCCGGCCAAAGCCTGACGACCGCCGGCGCGGCACCCCCGCGCCGGCGGCGCCACGTCCGAAGCCTGCTATCACAAGGAGAGAGACGACATGAACTGGGATCGCATCGAAGGCAACTGGAAGCAGTTCAAGGGCAAGGCCCAGCAGCAGTGGGGCAAGCTCACCGACGATGACCTCGACGTGGTGGGCGGCAAGCGCACCGAGCTCGCGGGCAAGCTGCAGGAGCGATACGGCATCGCCAAGGACGAGGCCGAGCGTCAGGTGGACGACTGGGCCGCGCGCGACTGATCGCAGCGACACCCGGCATCGGAGCGGCGGGCGTCCCTCACGGGCGTCCGCCGCTTTCATTTACGGTAGTCGGCGATCCCGCCGGTTTCGAAACCGGCCGACTGAACCAATCGGCCGGTTGCCGTGTTACAGTGGAAGGCAAACTCGCGTAACAGGAGTCACCCATGGCCCGCGCAACTTCCCGCACGTCCAGCACCGACGACATCGCCGCCCAGCTCGAGGCCCTCAAGGGCGACGTCGCGGGCCTCGCCAAGGCGCTCAACGCGCGCGCCCGGTCCGAAGCCAACGGCGTGGTCGGCGGCATCGGCGATCTGCAGGGACAGGTGGAATCGCTTCTCGAGGCCCTGACCGCCCAGGGCAAGGACCTGGCGGACGAGGCCCGCAGCCGCGCCAATGAGGGCGTCCGCGCCGTGTCCAGCAGCGTCGAGCACAATCCCGGCCGCGCGCTGCTCGTCGCCGCGGGTCTCGGCTTCGTCATCGGCCTGCTCACCAAGGGCTGGCGGTGATCGCGGCACTGGTCCCGCTGGCCGGCCATTTCGTGCGTTCCGTGCGTCGCACCGTGGTCACATATGCGCTGGCGGGCGGATTTCTGACGGCGGCTCTGGCGTGGCTCAGCTTCGCCGGCTTCGCCGCGCTGGAGCTTCACTGGGGCGCGCCGGTGGCGGCGCTGATGCTGGGCGGCGGCTTCGCGCTCGCCGCCGGCATCACGCTGCTGATCGGCATGACACGGCGACGGCGCCGGCCGGTGCAGCCCGACGCCATCGCCGCCGCCCTGGCCGGGCTCGGCGCCGCACGCACCGGCGGCTTTTCCGGCACCGGGTCGCTGCTGAGCGCGTTCATGGCGGGATTCATGACGGCGCGCCGCTGACCCGAGGGCCGCGACGCGCCGGACGTCGAGTTGGAACCGCCGCCTGTCAGGCGGCGTGAGGCTTGCGGCCGGCCTGCATCCGGAAAAACAGCGCCTGGCTGATGATCGCCTTCACGGTCTGGGTCTGGAACGGCTTGGTGATCAGGAACACCGGCTCGGGGCGCATGCCTGTCAGCAGCCGCTCGGGATAGGCGGTGATGAAGATCACCGGCACCTCAAGCTCTTCCAAGATCTCGTTGACCGCGTCCAGGCCCGACGAGCCGTCGGCGAGCTGGATGTCCGCCAGCACCAGCCCCGGGCGCTTCTCCTTGACCATGCGGATGGCTTCGGTGTGGGTGCGCGCATTGCCGGTGACGCGGTGGCCGAGATCCTCCACCAGCGCCTCGATGTCCATGGCGATGATCGGCTCGTCCTCGATGATGAGAACATCGGTGGCCACGATCTCCGCGATCTCGCGCCCGACCTTGTCCAGCGCGGCGTCGACCTCCTCCACCGAGATCCCGGCGATGGTGGCCGTCTCGTCGGTGGTGAAGCCCTCGACCGTGGCCAGCAGGAACACCTGCCGCGACAGCGGCGCCAGCGCCTCCAGGGTCCGGTCCGGACCGACCTCGAGTTCGAGGCCCGGCGTGGGCTCCATGTTGACCGGCATGGACGACCAGATCCTGGAGAACACCTGATACAGCGCAACCCGGGCATCGATCCCGGTCGAGAAGATCGCCGGTTCCTCGATGATGGCGGTCAGGACGGCGGCGACATACGCATCGCCGGTGGCCTGGCTGCCGGTCAACGCGCGGGCATATCGGCGCAGATAGGGGATTTGCGGCGCAACGGTCTGCGCTATCGTCACTCTTGCCTCCTGGGATGCATTCCGGTCATGACC
>JAEWEX010000123.1 GCA_023389135.1 Pseudomonadota bacterium
CATCGACGCCGCGCTCGCCAGGCTGGAGGAGGCCGCCCGCCGCCAGGGCCGCGCGGTCGGGGTCGGCACCGCGCTGCCGGTCACCATCGAGCGCGTCGCCGCCTGGGCCAAGGGGCTGAACGCGCGCGGCTTCGTGCTGGTGCCGGTGTCCGCCGCCATCGCCGCGCCCGATCCCGCCTGAACCCGCCATTGCGCGAGGACCGACCTTGACCGACGCCGCCGCACGCCTGCCCTACCGTCCCTGCGTCGGGGCCATGCTGCTCAACCGGGACGGCCTGGTGTTCATCGGCAAGCGCGCCGAAGCGCCCGACGAGCCGGAGGGACCGGGGCAGTGGTGGCAGATGCCGCAGGGCGGCATCGACGACGGCGAGGATCCGTTCCCGGCAGCCCTGCGCGAGCTTTACGAGGAGACCGGCGTGCGCTCGGTGGAGAGGATCGCCGAGACGCCGGGCTGGCTCACCTACGACCTGCCGCCCGATCTGATCGGCAGCGCCTGGAAGGGCCGCTGGCGCGGGCAGAAGCAGAAATGGTTCGCGCTCAGGCTCACCGGCGACGACGCCGAGATCGACGTGATCCGTCCCGGCGGCGGCCTGCACAAGGCGGAGTTCTCACAGTGGCGCTGGGAGCGCATGGACCGGCTGCCGGAGCTCGTGGTCCCGTTCAAGCGGCCGGTCTACGAGAAGGTGGTGGCGGCGTTCCGGCACCTGGCGGGCTGACCCGCCGGCGTTTTGGGAATGGCGGCAAGCCGGACGTCAGTGCGCGGTGGCGCCCGCCGCCCCGGACAGCTCGCGCAGCCGCGCCAGCCGCTCCTCGGCCTTGCGGCGGCCCTCGTCGCTGGAGGCGTCGGCGACGTCCTCCTCGGCATCGCGGATCTCGGCGGCGATGCGCGCGGCGTCGAGGTCCTCCACCGGGATCGCCTCCTCCGCGAGGATCGTCAGCCCCTTCTCCGGCGTCACCTCGGCGAAGCCGCCGCGCACGATGTAGCGGCGGGCCGCCCCGGGGCCGGCCTCGACCGTGACGATGCCGGGCTTCAGCGTGGTGATGAACGGGGCATGGCCGGCCAGCACCGTGAACTCGCCCTCGGAGCCCGGCGCGATCACGGCGGTCACGTCCTCGGAGACCAGCAGGCGCTCCGGCGAGACCAGTTCGAAGGGGAAGTCGGCCATGGTCAGTTCCGTCCTTGCATCCGGTGCGCGGGCGTCACGAGCCGCGGCGGTCGGCGGCGAAGCCGATCCCGAACCCGACCACGGCCCCGATCAGCGCCAGGATCGCGATGTGCTGGGTCTGGGAGCTGGTGAGGCTGCCGCCGCCCTCGGCGGTGCCCGGGCCGGTGACCTCGAGATTGAGGCCGCCGATGGAGATTTCCGCGCCCTGGGGGCGGGTGAGGTAGCCGGCGAGGGCGCCGGCCACGAGGCCGACCAGGAGGCAGACGATCTTGGCGTTCATGCTGGCTGTCTCCCGGAGGGGCGGCGAAACGCGGCGTCAGGCGGCCTCGGCCGCCAGGCGCTGGGCCTTCTCGACGGCCTCCTCGATGGTGCCGACCATGTAGAAGGCGGCCTCCGGTAGGTGGTCGTACTTGCCCTCGACGAGGCCCTTGAAGCCCTTGATGGTGTCTTCCAGCGCCACGAGCTTGCCGGGCGAGCCGGTGAACACCTCGGCCACGAAGAACGGCTGCGACAGGAAGCGCTCGATCTTGCGGGCGCGGGCGACGGCGAGCTTGTCCTCTTCCGACAGCTCGTCCATGCCCAGGATCGCGATGATGTCCTGCAGCGCCTTGTAGCGCTGAAGCACCTCCTGCACCCGGCGGGCGACGTCGTAGTGCTCCTCGCCCAGCACGCGCGGGTCGAGCATGCGCGAGTTGGAGTCCAGCGGGTCCACCGCCGGATAGATGCCCTTCTCCGCGATGGAGCGCGACAGCACGGTGGTGGCGTCCAGATGGGCGAAGGAGGCGGCGGGCGCCGGGTCGGTCAGGTCGTCGGCCGGCACGTAGATCGCCTGCACCGAGGTGATCGAGCCCTTGGTGGTGGTGGTGATGCGCTCCTGCAGCGTGCCCATGTCGGTGGCCAGCGTCGGCTGGTAGCCCACCGCCGAGGGGATGCGGCCGAGCAGCGCCGACACTTCCGAGCCGGCCTGCGTGAAGCGGAAGATGTTGTCCACGAAGAACAGCACGTCCTGGCCCTGGTCGCGGAAGTGCTCGGCGACCGTCAGGCCGGTCAGCGCGACGCGGGCGCGGGCGCCGGGGGGCTCGTTCATCTGGCCGTAGACCAGGGCGCATTTGGAGCCCTCGCCGCCGCCCTTCTGGTTCACGCCCGACTCGATCATCTCGTGATAGAGGTCGTTGCCCTCGCGGGTGCGCTCGCCGACGCCGGCGAACACCGAGTAGCCGCCATGCGCCTTGGCGATGTTGTTGATCAGCTCCATGATCAGCACGGTCTTGCCGACGCCGGCGCCGCCGAACAGGCCGATCTTGCCGCCCTTGGCGTAGGGCGCCAGCAGGTCCACCACCTTGATGCCGGTGACCAGGATCTCGGACTCGGTGGACTGCTCGGCATAGGACGGGGCCGGCTGGTGGATGGCGCGCATGGCCTCGCCCTCGACCGGGCCCGCCTCGTCCACCGGCTCGCCGATGACGTTGACGATGCGGCCGAGCATGGCCTGGCCGACCGGCACCGCGATGGGCTCGCCGGTGTCGGTCACGGGCATGCCGCGCACGACGCCCTCGGTGGAGTCCATGGCGATGGTGCGGACCGTGTTCTCGCCCAGGTGCTGGGCGACCTCGAGCACGAGGCGCGTGCCCTGGTTGTCGGTCTCCAGCGCGTTCAGGATCGCCGGCAGGTGCCCGTCGAAGCGGACGTCGACGACGGCGCCGATCACCTGGGTGACGCGGCCTGTGGGCTTGTTGGCAGTTGGGGTCTTCGCCATGGTTCAGTCTCCCTGGCCGCTCAGAGCGCTTCCGCGCCCGAGATGATCTCGATGAGTTCCTTGGTGATCTGGGCCTGACGCGTGCGGTTGTAGTTCAGCGTCAGCTTCTTGATCATGTCGCCGGCGTTGCGGGTGGCGTTGTCCATGGCGCTCATGCGCGCGCCCTGCTCGGACGCCGCGTTCTCCAGGAGCGCGCGGAACACCTGCACCGCCACGTTGCGCGGCAGGAGCTCGGCGAGGATGTCGCCCTCCTCCGGCTCGTATTCATAGGGCGCGGTCGGCCCCTCGACCTCCGCCGGCAGGCTCGCCGGGATGATCTGCTGCGCGGTCGGGATCTGCGAGATCACCGAGCGGAACCGCGCGAAGGACAGCGTGGCGACGTCGAACTCGCCCTTCTCGAACAGGCCGATCACCTTGTCGGCGATCATCTCCGCCTCGCCATAGCCGACCTGCTTGACCTGGCGCAGGTCCACCACCTCGATGATGCGGCTGGCGAACTGGCGGCGCAGGATGTCGTAGCCCTTGCGGCCCACGCACAGGATCTTGACGTCCTTGCCCTCGGCGATCAGGCGGTTGGCGTGCTCGCGCGCCAGCCGGGAGATCGACGAGTTGAAGGCGCCGCACAGGCCGCGCTCGGCGGTGGCGACCACCAGCAGGTGGACCTGGTCCTTGCCGGTGCCGCCCAGCAGACGGGGCGCCTCCGGCGAGCCGGCGACGCCGGCCGCGAGGTTGGCCAGCACCTTGTCGATGCGCTCGGCATAGGGCCGGGCGGCCTCGGCCGCCATCTGCGCGCGGCGCAGCTTCGCCGCGGCGACCATCTGCATCGCCTTGGTGATCTTCTGCGTCGCCTTGACGGAGGCGATCCGGTTGCGGAGGTCCTTGAGGCTGGCCATGTCGGGCGCTCTCGCCGCTCGATCAGGCGAAGGTCTTGGCGAACTCGTCGAGCGCCGCGGTCAGCTTGCCGCGGTTCTCGTCGCTCAGCTCGCGCGTGGTGCGGATGTCGTCGAGGATGCCCTGGTACTTGCCGCGCACATGCAGCAGCAGGCCCTCCTCGAAGTCGCGCACCTTGGAGACCGGCAGCTTGTCAAGGTAGCCCGAGGTGCCGGCGAAGATCACCACCACCTGCTCCTCGACCTTGAGCGGCGAGAACTGCGGCTGCTTGAGCAGCTCGGTCAGGCGCGCGCCGCGGTTCAGCAGGCGCTGGGTGGTGGCGTCGAGGTCCGAGCCGAACTGGGCGAAGGCCGCCATCTCGCGGTACTGGGCCAGCTCGCCCTTGATCTTGCCGGCGACCTGCTTCATCGCCTTGATCTGCGCGGCGGAGCCGACGCGGCTGACCGACAGGCCGACATTCACCGCCGGGCGGATGCCCTGGTAGAACAGGTCGGTCTCAAGGAAGATCTGGCCGTCGGTGATGGAGATGACGTTGGTGGGGATGTAGGCCGACACGTCGTTGGCCTGGGTCTCGATCACCGGCAGCGCCGTCAGCGAGCCCGCGCCGTTCTCGTCGTTGAGCTTGGCGGCGCGCTCCAGCAGGCGCGAATGCAGGTAGAACACGTCGCCGGGATAGGCCTCGCGGCCGGGCGGGCGGCGCAGCAGCAGCGACATCTGCCGGTAGGCCACGGCCTGCTTGGACAGGTCGTCGTAGACGATCACGGCATGCATGCCGTTGTCGCGGAAGAACTCGCCCATGGCGCAGCCGGCGAACGGCGCCAGGAACTGCATGGGGGCCGGGTCGGACGCGGTGGCCGCGATGACGATGGAGTATTCCATCGCCCCGTTCTCCTCCAGCGTCTTCACGAACTGCGCCACGGTGGAGCGCTTCTGCCCGACCGCCACATAGACGCAGTAGAGCTTGCGGCTCTCGTCGCCCGAGGCGTTGACCGACTTCTGGTTGAGGATGGTGTCGAGCGCGACGGCGGTCTTGCCGGTCTGGCGGTCGCCGATGATCAGCTCGCGCTGGCCGCGGCCGATGGGGATCAGCGCGTCGATGGCCTTGAGGCCGGTCTGCATCGGCTCGTGCACCGACTTGCGCGGGATGATGCCCGGCGCCTTGACGTCGACGCGGCGGCGCTCGGAGCTCTCGATCGGGCCCTTGCCGTCGATGGGATTGCCCAGCGCGTCCACCACGCGGCCGAGCAGGCCGCGGCCCACCGGCACGTCCACGATGGAGCCGGTGCGCTTGACGGTGTCGCCTTCCTTGATCTCGCGGTCGGAGCCGAACACCACGATGCCGACATTGTCGGTCTCGAGGTTGAGCGCCATGCCGCGCACGCCGCCGGGGAACTCGACCATCTCGCCGGCCATGACCTGGTCGAGGCCGTAGACGCGGGCGATGCCGTCGCCGATCGACAGCACCTGGCCGACTTCGGAGACCTCGGCCTCCTGGCCGAAATTCTTGATCTGATCCTTCAGGATCGAGGAGATCTCGGCGGCGCGGATGTCCATCAGCCGACCTCTTTCATCGCTAGTTTGATGGAATTGAGCTTGGTCTTGAGCGAGGCGTCGACCATGCGGCTGCCGACCTTGACGACGATGCCGCCGAGGATCGACGGGTCGACCGTCACGTTCATGAGCACGTCCTTGCCGACGCTCTCAGCGAGCGCGGCGCGGATCTCGGCGATCCGCGCGTCCGGCAGCTTCTCGGCCACGCGCACCTCGGCGGTGACCTCGCCGCGGACGCGGGCGACGATCTGGTTGTAGCCGCGGATCATGCCCTCCACGGCGAACAGGCGGCGGTTCTTCGCCGTCAGCCTGATGAAATTGGCGGCGAGCCCGCCGATGCCGGCCCGCGCCAGGATCGCGTCGATGGCGGCGAGCTGCTCCTCGGCGGTGAAGACCGGGCTCTTGACGAGCCGCATCAGGTCCGCGCTGCCGTCCAGCATCTCCTTGAAGCGGGCGAGGTCGGCGGCGACCGCGTCGACCGATCCGGCCTCGTCGGCCAGCTCGTAGAGCGCCGTCGCATAGCGCCCCGCCATGCCGGTCACGGTCAGATCGTCGTCGGCCAATGGATCGCTCTCTCGCGGTTCAGGGGGCCAGGACGCGGATGCCGCGGGAACCCGCGCAAACGCCCTGACCTGTCGATGATTTCCGGGCCGTGGGAAGGCCGGCCGGCAGACGCCCGTCCGCAAGCCGGGCGTTGACTAACACAGCTTCCGGGACCGTGCAACACGCCCGGGCGGGCACGGTTTCGGCTCAATTTCGTGGGGTTTCAAACCGGGCGGGGATTCACAGGAAGCTGGTCGGATCGACGTCGACCGCCACCGAGACGGAACCCCGCGGCGCCGGCGCGGCCGCAAGCCACGACCTGAGGTGCCCGGACAGGTCGAAGCCCCGCTGCGCCTTGACGGTGAGGCGGAACCGGTGGCGCCCGCGCAGCAGCGCCAGCGCGGCCTCCGCGGGGCCCAGCAGCCGCGCCTCCCCCGGCGGGTGGCAGCGCGCCAGCGCCCGGGCGTGACGTTCCGTCGCGGCCTTGTCGGGGCCCGACACCACCAGGCTGGCGATGCGCCCGAACGGCGGCAGCCCCGCCTGCTCGCGCGCCGTCATCTCGGCGGCGTAGAAGCCGGCGCGGTCGCCCGCCACCAGCGCCCGGATCACCGGATGGGCGGGATCGTGGGTCTGCAGGATCGCGCGGCCCGGCGCGTCCCCGCGGCCGGCGCGGCCCGTCACCTGGTCCAGCGCCTGGAAGGTGCGCTCCGCCGCGCGCGG
>JAEWEX010000027.1 GCA_023389135.1 Pseudomonadota bacterium
CCGCCGAGCTTCACCTTGAGCAGCGGGCGGGACGAGGCGGCGCGGGCGGCCGCCGCCATCTCCTCCGGGGCGCCCAGGCTGAGGGTGTAGGCGGTGGTGAGGGGCGCGAGCGCGGCGATGCCGGCCAGTTCCCAGGCGCGGCGGCCGGCGTGCTTGGCCTCCAGATCCCAGAGCGCGCAATCCAGCGCGTTGCGGGCGGCTCCGCCGGGCAGGAGGGTCTGCAGCTCGTCGCGACCGATGCCGGCCTCGATGGCGGAGGCCTGGGCGCGGATGGCGTCCGCCACCCCCTCCACGGTCTCGCCGTAGCGGGCATAGGGCACGCATTCGCCGCAGCCGGCGCGCCCGTCCCGCGCGACGGTCGCCACCACCACCACGGCCTCGGTCTTGGAGCCGCGGGCGATGGTGAAGCGGCCGGCGATGGGCCAGCGTTCGACCGCGACCGCGAGCGTGGCGGTCATGGCGCGCCGAACTCGGCGGTGATGCGGTCGACGATGGCGCCGACGCCGTAGCGCACCGGATCCGCCGCCGGCAGGCCGTGCTCGTCGCCGGTGCGCTCCAGCAGCGTGCGCGCGCCGGCGTCGTCCAGCGCCGCCGTGTTGATGGCGATGCCGATGCAGCGGATGTCGGGGTTGGTCAGGCGGCCGCAGCGGACGGTGAGGTCGATGACCTCCGAGATCGTGGGAAGCGGGTGGTCGACGCCGCGCATGCGGGTGCGGGTCGGCTCGTGGCAGACCACGAAGGCGTCCGGCTGCGCGCCGTGCAGCAGCCCCAGCGTCACTCCGGCGAAGGAGGGGTGGTAGAGCGAGCCCTGGCCCTCGACCAGGTCCCAGTGGGTGGCGTCGGCCTCGGGCGTGAGCCACTCCGCCGCGCCGGCGATGAAGTCGGCCACCACCGCGTCCACCGAGACGCCGCGGCCGGAGATGAAGATGCCGGTCTGGCCGGTGGCGCGGAAGTCTGCGTCGTAGCCGCGGTCGCGCATCTCCTTCTCCAGCGCCAGCGCGGCGTATTTCTTGCCCACCGAGCAGTCGGTGCCGACGGTCAGCAGCCGCCTGCCGGCGCGGCGGCGGCCCTTGCCGGTGGCGAAGGTCTGGGTCGGGTGGCGCACGTCGAACAGCCGGCGGCCGCGCCGCGCGGCGGCCTCGGCGATGCGCGGGTTGTCGGCCAGCCGGACATGCAGGCCGCTGGCCACGTCGAGCCCGGCCTCGATGGCCGCCACCACCGCGTCGACCCAGTGGTCCGGCAGCACGCCGCCTGCATTGACCGTGCCTATGACGAACGTCCTGGCGCCCAGCGCGCGGGCGTCCTCGATGGTCATGTCGGCGATGCCGAGATCGGCGCGGCAGCCCTCCAGCCGCATCTGTCCCACGCACCAGTCGGGCCGCCAGTCGACGATGCCGGACGCCGTCTTGACCGCGAGCTGGTCGGGCGCGTCGCCGAGGAACAGGAGGTACGGCGTCGCGATGTCCATGGCGCGGGTCCCCGTCGCTGGAAGGTGGAATGCGGGCCTTCTACCACGCGCGCCGCACTGCGAACAAACCGCGGTGCTCGACAAGGAAACCACCGGTCCGCTAGGGATGGCGGTGCATGTGCGGAGCGGCGGATTGGCAAGCGAACCCCGGCTGGTGATCGAGAGGACGGCGGACCTGGCCTGGGCGCGCGCGTCCGGGTCGTGGACGGCCGACCAGGCGGAGGCCATCGAGGACGAGGTCGCGCGCCAGGAGCGCGCCATCGACGGCGCCGCCAGCTTCTCCCTGGAGGTCGACCAGGTCGCGCGGCTGGACACGGTGGGCGCGGTGATTCTCGGCCGCCTGCTGCGCAAGGCCGAGGCGGAGGGCGCCAGCGTGCGCCTGTCCGGCGCCGGCAAGGGCCAGCGCACCCTGATCGAGGCCGCGCACACCATGCGCGACGACAGCCCGCGCCGCGCCACCGAGGACAGCCTGCGCAAGCTGCTGGAGGACGTCGGCTCGGCCGTCACGGGCGCCGCCAAGGACGTGCAGGCGGCGGTGGCCTTCCTCGGCGCAGTGGTGGCGGGGCTGGCATGGGTCGCCTCCAACCCGCGCCACATGCGCATGACGTCGCTGGTGCATCACCTGGAGGTGGTGGGTCTCCGCGCGCTGCCGATCATCCTGCTCATCACCTTCGTGGTCGGCGCCATCGTGGCGCAGCAGTCGATCTTCCAGCTTCGGTATTTCGGCGCCGAGATCTTCGTGGTCGACCTGGTGGGCATCCTCACCCTGCGCGAGCTCGGCGTGCTGCTGACGGCGATCATGGTGGCGGGGCGCTCCGGCAGCGCGTTCACCGCCGAGATCGGCTCCATGAAGATGCGCGAGGAGATCGACGCGCTGCGCATGATGGCGCTGGACCCCATCGCGGTGCTGGTGCTGCCGCGGCTGCTGGCGCTGATGATCGCCTTGCCGCTGCTGACCTTCCTGGCGGAGATCGCGTGCCTCAGCGGCGGCCTGCTGGTCGCCGCCGTCTATGGCGACATCACGCCGGAGATCTTCATGTCGCGGCTGCGCGAATCGCTGACCATGGACAGCTTCCTGGTCGGCATGCTCAAGGCGCCGTTCATGGGGCTGGTGATCGGCGTGATCGCCTGCGTGGAGGGCATGAAGGTCGAGGGTTCGGCCGAATCGCTCGGTCAGCGCACCACCTCGTCGGTGGTGAAGTCGATCTTCATCGTCATCGTGCTGGACGGGCTGTTCGCCATGTTCTTCGCCGGGATCGGGATGTGACCCATGGCCGTCGACCGGCGTGACGCGGTGATCCGGGTGCGGGACCTGGCGGTGGGCTTCGGCGACCGCATGGTGATCGACGGGCTCGACATCGACCTGTTCCGCGGCGAGATCCTGGGCGTGGTCGGCGGCTCGGGTTCGGGCAAGTCGGTGTCCATGCGCGCCATCATGGGGCTCCTGCCGCGCCGGCGCGGCACCGTGGAGATTCTCGGCGTCGACGTCGACCGCGCGTCCGAGGACGAGGTGCGCGCGCTGGAGCGGCGGTGGGGCGTGCTGTTCGAGCACGGCGCGCTGTTCTCCTCGCTGACGGTGCAGCAGAACGTCGAGATGCCCATGCGCGAGCACACCAGCCTCGATGCCGCCCTGCGCTCGGAGATCGCGCGCTACAAGATCGCGCTGGTCGGGCTCAAGCCCGAGGCGGCGGACCTATTTCCGTCGGAATTGTCAGGCGGCATGATCAAGCGCGCGGCACTGGCGCGGGCGCTGGCGCTGGACCCGGACATCGTGTTCCTGGACGAGCCGACGTCGGGACTGGATCCGATCAGCGCGGCGGACTTCGACTCGCTGGTCCTCACCCTGCGCGATGCTTTGGGACTGAGCGTTTATATGGTAACCCACGACCTCGACAGTCTCGCGCGCATCTGCGACCGGATCGCGGCCCTCGGCGAGGGACGGATGCTTGCCACCGGCTCCATCGAGACGCTGCGGCGGTCCGACCATCCCTGGCTCAAGGCCTATTTCGGCGGGCCGAGGGCGCGGGCGGCCGGCATCCCTGCGGGAGCATGACCAGGACGGCATGGAAACTCGGGCCAATCACGCCCTGATCGGGCTGTTCACGGTCGGCGTCATCGCCGCCGCCTTCCTGTTCGTCTGGTGGTTCGCCGGCGAGCGCGACGGCAGCGGCCGCTCGACCTATCTCGTCCAGTTCGAGGGCTCGGTCTCGGGCCTGACGCGCGGCTCCAGCGTGCTGTTCAACGGCATCCGCGTCGGCGAGGTTCGCCGGCTCGAGCTGGACCCGGCGAACCCGCTGCGCGTGGTGGCGACCATCGGCGTCGACCAGGCCACCCCGATCCGCACCGACACCAAGGCCCGCCTCGAATATCAGGGCCTGACC
>JAEWEX010000076.1 GCA_023389135.1 Pseudomonadota bacterium
GCAGGAAATAGGTGAACAGGATCGCCGCCGCCCCGAGTTCGCCGCCCCGGAACCGGAAGCGCGTCAGGCCGTAGGCGCCCAGCGTGGCCACGATCAGCACCAGCACCGTGGTGCCCACCGCGACGAAGACGCTGTTGAGGAACAGCTGCAGGAAAACCGTGTCGAACAGCAGCGTGCGGTAGGCCTCCAGCGTGTAGCTCTCCGGCCAAACGGTGACGGGGAAGGTCAGCGTGTCCGCCTTGGGCTTGAGCGACGACAGCAGCGCCCACAGCATCGGGATGGCGACGACGAAGATGCCGAACCACACCAGGGCCACGCGCAGGGCGCGGCGGATGGGGCGCAGCGCGCGCATGGCGGGCGACGCGACCGCGCTCATTGCGCCGCCCTCTTCTCTTCGCGCTGGTAGTACCAGAGGTAGACGAAGAACATCACGGTCATGATGACCAGCATCAGGATCGCGATGGCCGCGCCGCGCCCGAGATGGAGCTGGCCGAACGCCTCCTTGTAGATCAGCAGCGGCAGCGTCTGCGTGCCGATCTGCGGGCCGCCGCCGGTCATCAGGAAGATCAGGTCGAATTCCTTGAAGTCCCAGATGCCGCGCAGCAGCAGGATGAACAGCAGCACCGACTTGATCTGCGGCAGGGTGATGTCCCAGAAGCGGGCGAAGGTGCCGGCGCCGTCGATCCTTGCCGCCTCGTAGAGCTGCTCGGGAATGGTCTGCAGCCGCGCCAGGATGGTGATGACGACGAAGGGGAACAGCTTCCACGTGCCGATCACGATGGTGGTGATCATGGCGTTTGGCATGCGCGTCAGCCACGGCACCGGCATGTCGGTGACGCCCCATTCCATCAGCGTCGCGTCGACGATGCCGTAGAGGTCGTTCAGCATCCACTGCCAGATCATCACGGTGACGACCGAGGACAGCATGTAGGGCATCAGCACCACGCCGCGCGCCACCGAGCGCCCGGCGAACTGGGTGTTGAGCAGCAGCGCGATCATGATGCCGAGGCCGATCTGGCCGATCAGCGAGCCCACGGTCCAGATCACGGTGTTGGCGAACGAGATCCAGAACTCGCTGCGGGCGAGCACCGTCTCGTAGTTCCTGAGGCCGACATACTCGCCCGTGAGCGTCAGCGTGCTGACGTCGTGGAAGCTGAGCAGGAAGGCCTGGAACAGCGGGTAGACGATGAGGCCGACGAACAGCAGCAGCGACGGCAGCACCAGCAGGAAGCCCAGCATGGGGTCCGACACCCGCGAGCGGCGGCCGGTTTCCCGGCTGCGGGCGGCGCCGACGGGGTCGGTCTGGCTTGCGGCTGTCATCGGGCCTCCGGGGATGCGGGCGCGCGGCGGGCGGGGGCGCCCGCCGCGGGACGTGTGGCGGGGCCTCAGCCCTTCATGATCGCCGCGATCTTGTCGGCGCCCCTGGAGGCCGCCTCCTTGGCGCTCATGTTGCCGATGTCCATGTCGTGGATGGTCTCCACCAGGACGCGGGAGTTGTAGATCGAGCCGGCCTTGACGTTGATCTTGTGCTCCGGCGTCTCCTTCAGGAAGGAGCGCGCCTTCGACGTCGCGTCGACCAGCGTCTGCGATTCCTTGGCGAACTTGGTCAGCAGGGGATCGCCCTGATACTCCGCCGAGGACGCGATGGACTTCAGGTTCGGCAGGTTGTGGCCCGGCACGGCGTGGAGGAACCTGAGGTAGTTGTCTTTCTTGAACAGCCAGGTCGCCATGGCGTGGGAGACCTCCTTGTCCTTGGCCGCGGCCGGGATCGCCAGCGACTGGAAGTCGCCCACGAACACGTCCCTGCCGCCCTCGGCGTGCGGGAACTCCATGACCGAGATCTCGCTCTCCAGCTTCGGGTTGCTGGTGGCCATGGTCGACATCACCCGGCCCGAATAGGGGGCCATGGCGATGCGGCCCTGGACGAAGGCGTTGATGGTCTCCGCATAGGCGTAGTTGGCCGAGCTCGGCGGCGAGAACTTCACCGCCTGCGCCACGAACTCCAGCGCCGCCACGGTCTCGTCGGAGGCGAAGGTGACGTTGAGGTCGGGGTCCACCACCGTGCCGCCGGCCTGCCAGATGGTCTGCAGGAACAGCTTGTCGCCCATGCTGGTCTTGCCGAACGGATAGACGTTGCCGAAGAAGCCGCCCTTGGTGTTGGCCTCCGCGACCTTGAGGTATTCCACCCAGTTGGTGGGGATCTCGGTGCCGTTCTTGGCGAACAGGTCCTTGCGGTACCACAGCGCGCCGGTGGTGGTGGAGTTCACCACCGAGATCGCGGGATAGAAGCCCTTGACCGGGTCCTTCAGCAGCTCCAGCGAGTTCTCGAAGAAGTCGTCCTCGCCCACCTCCTTGATGACGCTGTCCATGGGCGCCAGCAGGTCGCGCTGGTTGAGCGACATCGCGAATTCCGGCGGCATGTGGCTCATCAGGTCCGGCGCCTGGTCGGCGGCCTGCGCCGCCGTCAGCTTGGGCAGGTACTCCTCCTCGGTGAGGTACTGCGCCGCAACCTTGAAGCCGGGGTTCTCCTTCTCGAACGCCGCCCAGATCGCCTCGTAGGCCGGAAGCTGGGTCGGGCCGCGCTGGGTGGTCCAGAACGCAAGGGTGCGGCCCTGCGCGCGCACGATGTGCGGGGTGGCGAGGGTCACGGCGCCGGCGGCGGCGAGCGCGCCGGCGCCCTTGAGGATGCTGCGCCGCGTCGCGGTCCTGCTGAGGCTGTCGTCTCGGATGGTCATGGCCGTCGGTCCCCTGTTTGGATGGATCGGCCGGCCTTCCCGGCCAGTTGGTCTGGCTCGGCAACCGGCGCTTTCAGGGAAGCCTAGGAGGGGGCGGGGGCGAATCGAAATGCTTTCGCCGCATCGAAACCATGTCGGCCGCGCAGCATGGCGCGGCCGCGGCGGGCGGCGGGAAAACCGTTCCGGCGAAAGCCCTTGCGGGGTCAGTCCGGCTTCAGGCCGGCCGCCAGGAAGCCGCCGTCGACCGCAAAGACCTGGCCGGTGACATAGCCGGCCTCGGGGCCGGCCAGGAACGCGGTCATGGCCGCGACGTCGTCCACCTGGCCGTAGCGGCCGAGCGGGATGGCGCGCAGCCATGCGCTGCGGCGCCCGGGCGCGTGGCTGCCGCGGTTGCGGTCGGTCTCGATGGCGCCCGGCGCGACCGCGTTGACCGTGATGCCGTCGCCGGCCAGTTCCACCGCCATGGTGCGGGTCAGGCCCTCCAGCCCGGCCTTGGACGCCGCATAATGCGCCTTCAGCAGCGTCCCGCGCGCCGCGGCATGGGAACTCATGTTGACGATGCGGCCGCCGCCCGCCTTCGCCATGTGCGGGGCCACCAGCCGCGACCAGACATAGGGCGCGGTCAGGTTGACCTCGATCACGCGGCGCCAGTCGTCGAGATCGACGCCCGAGGCCGCCATCTCGCGCACGATGCCGGCATTGTTGACCAGCACGTCGATGCGGCCGAACCGATCGGCCGCCTCCGCGACGATGGCCCGCGCCGCCGCCTCGTCGGCGACGTCGGCCACCCGCGACAGGTGCGGCGCGGCCAGGCCGCTCTCGGCCATGTCGACCGCGACGACGGTTGCGCCTTCCGCGGCCAGTCTGTGCGCGATGGCGCGGCCGATGCCGGCGGCGGCGCCGGTGACGATGGCGACCCGGCCGCTCATGACACGCCCGCCGCGGCCAGCGCCTCCAGCTTCCGCCTCAGCTCGGCGGGTATGGCGATGCCCTCGCGGCGCTGGCGCGCCATGCTGGCGAGCTCGATCTCGCCCGGCAGCATCACCGGGCGCGACGGATCGGCGGCGGGGGTGTCGTGGATGATGGCGGAAAAGTCGTCCACCCGGCGCACCAGCTCCGCCTCCGGCATCAGACGCCCCGCGTCGAACACGATGAAGAAGTGGCCGAGATCCTGCGCCCGCTCCGGGTTCTCCGACCAGGAACTGACCCGCGTGAGATAGGCGGCGCCCGACATCAGGCCCGCCAGCATGTCCACCATCAGCGCGAGGCCGTAGCCCTTGTGGCCGCCGACCGGCAGCAGGAAGCCCTTCAGCGCCTCGGCCGGGTCGGTTGTCGGCCGACCGTCGGCGTCGGCGGCCCAGCCCTCCGGGATCGGCTGGCCGGCGTCCTTGGCCTTGCGGATCTTGGCGCGCGCGGCGACGCTCATGGCCATGTCCAGCATGATCGGGTCGCCCCCCGGGCGCGGGAAGCCGAACCCCATGGGATTGTTGCCGAGGCGGGTGTCGCGCCCGCCCCACGGCGCGATGGTGGTGGTGGCGTTGCTGCCGATGATGGTGGCGAAGCCCTTGCGCGCCGCCAGATAGGCATAGGGCGCGATGGGCCCGAAATGGTTGCTGCCGCGCGCCAGCGCCATGGCCATGCCGGTCTCGGCCGCGGCCTCCATGGCCGCGTCCAGCGCCCGCCGCCCCACCAGGGGGCCGACGCCGTTGTCGCCGTCGACCCGGATCAGGCTGGGCGCCACGCGCTCCACCGCGATGTCCGGCCGCGTGGCGATGCCGCCCAGCGCCATGCGCTCGCCATAGGCGACGATGCGGGCGACGCCATGGGTGGTCACGCCGAACAGGTCGGCCAGCACCAGGACGGAGCTTGCCAGCGCGGCATCCTCCTCCGGCAGTCCAAGCCCGCGGAACGCCGCGCGGGCAAGGGCTTCCAGATCGGCTTCGGTCATGGGCTCGGGGCGGTCGGTCATGCTGCGTCGGCTTTCATCTTGGAACGAGGTCCGCCGCGCCGGGGCTGATCCCGGCGCGGCGGCGGATGACGGGCGGAGGACGGTCAGTCGACGCCGCCGATCTCCTTCAGGCGCTGCATGGCCTCGGCGCCGACCAGCGGCTCGCCGAACTTCTCCCACACCGGCTGCACCGCGGCCGCCCACAGCTTGCGCTGCTCGGGCGTGATCTCGTTGATGGTCTTGCCCAGCGCGGCGACCTTGGCGTAGGCCTCCTCGTTCTCCTTGGTGGTGTTCTCCCAGTTCCATTCGGTCGCCACGTCGAGCGCCTCCTGGATGGCCGAGCGCTCCTCGTCGCCGAGGCCGTCCCACCACTGCTTGTTCGCCCCCACGATGTAGAAGCTGTACTGGTATTCGATGCGGGTGACCTGGTCGATGGTGTCGGGCAGGCCCGCGCCGACCAGCGCGTTCGGCGTCGGCTCCACGGCGTCGATGACGCCCTGCTGCATGGCGGTCGGCACCTCCGACCACGACATGCCGACCACGTTGGCGCCGAGCGCGCGCATGGTCTCGATGTCGGCGGGCACCGACTGCACGCGGATCTTCACGCCCTTGATGTCGTAGGGCACGAGGATCGGCTTGGAGCCGCGATAGGCAAGGTCGCGCGGTCCGTTGATCCAGATCGCCACGGGCGTGATGTTCTTGGCCTCGAGCCCCGGCACCACCGCCGCGCGGATGGTCTCGTCCTTCATGGCGGCGTCGACCTGCTCCGGGTTCGACAGCAGGAACGGCAGCGCCAGAGCGTTCACGTTCTCGGCGACCGGGGCGTAGATGCCCGAGGTCGGCGCGATGATGTGGACGCTGCCGAGCTGCAGCCCCTGGACCTGGGTGCGCTGGTCGAACAGGGCGCCGCTGTGGCTGAGGTCCACCGAGACCTTGTCGCCCAGGCGCTGCTCGATCTCCTTCTTGAGAAGCTCGAAGGTCTGCCCCTTCACGCCGAGCGCGTTGTTGTCGTTGGACATGACGATCTTGGTCTGGGCCGCGGCCGGGGCGGGCGCGGAGGCGAGCGCGACCGCCGCAAGGGTCGCGGCGAGCGAGAGATACAGTGTCTTGGTCAGTTTCATGGTCAGTCCTCCGTGTGAATTCACATCTTCCGTGTGCTTGGCTCAGCCGTAGAGCAGGTTGGGAAGAAATGTCGAAAGCGAGGGTATGTATGTCACCAGCAGGAGCATGATGACGGTGACGGTCATCCATGGAATGGCGGCCTTGAACACCTCCATCACCTGGACGCCGGTGATGCTCGAGCCGACGAACAGGTTGAGGCCGACCGGTGGCGTCACCAGGCCGAGCTCGATGTTGATGATGACGATGATGCCGAAGTGGATTGGGTCGATGCCCAGCGCCATGGCCGCGGGGAACAGCACCGGCACGAACATCAGGATCGTGGGCACGCCCTCCAGGAAGAACCCGACGATGGTCAGCAGGATGTTGACGATCAGCAGGAACACCCAGGGCGGCATGTTCAGCGAGACGATGAAGTCCGTCACCGCCTGCGGGATGCCCAGCGAGGTGATGAAGAACGCGAACAGCAGCGCGTTGGTGGTGATGAAGAAGATCATGCCGACGCTGGGCGCCACCGCCACGATGGTGCGGATCGCGCCCGACAGGTTGACCTCGCGGTAGACGAACATGCCGATCAGCAGCGCCAGCACCATGGCGATGATGGCGGCCTCGGTCGGCGTGAAGATCGCGCCGCCGGAATAGCTCACGCCCATCAGGTCGAACTGGGGGAAGCCGTAGATGCCGACCACGATCATGACCGGCAGCGCCAGCGCCGGCAGCGCCGCCCTGATGGCGGGCCAGCGCTCCTTCCACGGCATGCGCGGACGCATGGGCACGCCCTCGCGCCGGGCGAGGAAGCGCGCCATCAGCATCAGCCCGGCGCCGTACATGATGCCCGGGATCACCCCCGCCATGAACAGCCGCGTCACCGAGGTCTCGGTGACGAAGCCATAGATGATCATGGGGATGCTGGGCGGGATCAGGATGCCGATGGAGCCGGCGGTGGTGAGCGCGCCCAGCGCGTAGCGGGAGCTGTAGCCCTCCGCGCGCAGCGCCGGATACATGATGCGGCCGATGGCGGCGACCGTTGCCGGGCTCGACCCGGAGATGGCCGCGAAGAAGCAGCAGCTCAGCACCGAGGTGACGCCGAGCCCGCCGGTCCAGTGGCCCACCAGCGCGTTGGCGAGGTTGACCAGCCGCTTCACCAGCCCGCCGGTCTCCATCAGCGCCGCGGCGAAGAAGAAGAACGGCACCGCCATCAACGTGAAGTGCTCGAGATTGGCGAACACCTTCTGTCCGATCACCGCCGTGGGGATCGGGCTGAACAGCATCGAGGTCGCGATCACCGAGCCCCCGAGCGCGACCGCCACCGGCGCGCCGATGACGATCAGGCCGAAGAAGACGAGGAGCAGGAAGGCGACGGTCATGTGCCGCCTCCCGCGCGCGGCTCGGTGCCCGCGACCGAGTGGCCGACCAGGATGTCCTCGTCGCGCAGCGCCAGGATCAGCCGCATCACGTAGCGGATGGCGAACATCCCCATGAAGATCGGCACCAGCAGGTAGACCAGCCAGTCCTTGATCCCGGTGTCGGGGGACGCCGTGTCCATCATCATCGTGAAGTTCACGTAGAGCAGGCCGGCGTAGAAGAAGTAGGCGCACAGCGCCAGCGACGCGACATGCGCGATCACCTGCAGCACCTGGCGCACCCGCGGGGTCGCCAGCATCGGCACCAGGTCGACCCGCACATGCAGGTCGTCGCG
>JAEWEX010000079.1 GCA_023389135.1 Pseudomonadota bacterium
GGCACCCGCGCCGGAACGATGTCGACCGCGCGCTGGCGGAACTGGCGGAGGCGGCGCCATGAGCGGTCGTGTGCGCGGCGCATGCCCAAGCCTAGCCGACCCGATGCCGACCGGCGACGGGCTCCTGGTTCGGCTGACGCCGGACGAGCCGGCGCTGGCGCCCGGGGAGGTCGTGGCTCTCGCCCGCGCCGCCTCCCTGTTCAGCAACGGGCTGATCGAGGTCACCCGGCGCGGCCGGATCCAGGTCCGCGGCCTGTCGCCGGCGACGCTCGCCCCCTTTGCCGCCGCACTGGACGATGCGGGAATCGGACCGGCTGCCGGCTTCCGCTGCGAGACCGGGCCGCTGGCCGGCCTGGACCGTCAGGAAATCTGCGACCCGCGCCCCCTTGCGACCGCCATCGACGCGCGCATACGGGCCGGCGCGCTGCGGCTCGCCCCGAAATTCGCGGTGGTGGTCGATGGCGGCGGCGCGGTCTCGCTCGACGGGCTCGCCGCCGATATCAGGCTTGTGGCCGAGCGGTCGGCGGGAGGCCGGCGCTGGCGGCTGTCGCTGGCAGGCCACCAGGAGCCGTCCGTCCTCGGCGCATTCGACGCCGATATTGCAGCGGCCCATGTGGCCGACATCGCCCGGCATGTGGCCGCGCTCGGCCCGGATGCACGCGCCCGCGACCTGCCGCGCCGCCCAGGGAGCCTGCCTGCCTCCCCGGCGCGGGCAAGACAGGCCGGGGACGCGATCGGCCTGTTCGAGCTTGCGGACGGCACGCTGGGGCTTGGCGTCGGCCTCGCCTTCGGGCTCCTGGAAGCCTTAAGTCTCGCGGCGTTCGCCCGCGCGGTGGCGGATGCGGGCGCGCAAACGCTCATCCCGGCCCCCGGCCATTGTCTCGTCGTCTCGGGCCTCGCCCCCGCCTCGGTCGCGGCGGTCAGGACGGCCGCCCGCGACGCCGGCCTGGTGGTGTCCCCCGCCGATCCGCGGCGGCGCATCGCCGCCTGCGCGGGAAAGTCCGCCTGCGCCTCCGGCCGGATCGATGCACGCGGGCTTGCCGCCCGGCTTGCGGCGGGTCTCGGCGAGGTCGGTTCGCTCCATGTCTCCGGCTGCGCCAAGGGCTGCGCGCGCTCCGCTCCTGCCGGGCTCACCATTGTCGGGCTGGACGCGGGCGTCGGGCTCGTGGAGAACGGCCGTGCCGGCGACGCGCCGGACGAGATCGTGGCGGAGGCCGCGGCGGCGCCCCGCGCCGCGGAGCGCCTGAGGCGCCCGACGGGGACCGTGGCGTGACCGGCACCTACGATTATGTCCGCGACGGCACGGCGATCTACGAGCGCTCCTTCGCCATCATTCGCGCGGAGGCCGACCTTGCCCGTTTTGCCGAGGCGGAAGCGGAGGTTGCGGTGCGAATGATCCACGCCTGCGGTCTGGTGGAGGCCGCGGCCTTCATCCGGTTCCATCCCGGCCTGGTGGAGGCCGCCCGCACGGCGCTGGCGGCCGGGGCGCCGATCCTGTGCGACGCCGAGATGGTGGCCCGCGGCGTCACCCGCGCGCGCCTGCCGGCGGACAACGACGTGGTCTGCACGCTGCGCGATCCTGCGACCGCGGCGCTGGCGGAAAAGCTCGGCACCACCCGCTCGGCCGCCGCCATGGAGCTGTGGGGCGAGCGCCTCGGCGGCGCCGTGGTCGCCATCGGCAACGCGCCGACCGCGCTGTTCCATCTCATGGAGATGCTCGACCGCGGGGCGCCCCGGCCGGCCGCGATCCTCGGCATCCCGGTCGGCTTCGTCGGCGCGGCGGAATCCAAGCAGGCGCTGGCGGAGGGCGATCACGGCGTGCCCTGGCTGGTGGTGGAGGGGCGGCTCGGCGGCAGCGCCATGACCGCCGCCGCCGTCAACGCGCTGGCGAGGCCGGGCCTGTGAGGGCGGGCCGTCTCTATGGCGTGGGGGTCGGGCCCGGCGACCCCGAGTTGCTGACGCTCAAGGCGGCGCGCATCGTCGCCGCGGCTCCCGTGATCGCCTTCTTCGCCAAGGAGGGCAATTCCGGCAATGCGCGCGCCATCGTAAAGGGGCGCATGGGCGCGCACGCACTCGAGCTGCCGCTGCTCTATCCTGTCACCACGGAGATCGACCGCGGCCATGGCGACTACCGCGCAGCCATCGACGGCTTCTATGCCGCCGCGGCCGCGGCGGTCGCCGCCCATCTCGACGCCGGTCGCGACGTTGCGGTGCTCTCGGAGGGCGACCCGCTGTTCTACGGCTCGTGGATGCACCTCCATGTCCGCCTTGCACATCGCTACGAGACCGAGGTGGTGCCGGGGGTCACCGGCATGGCCGGCGCCTGGTGCGCGGCGGGGGTTCCCATCGCGCAGGGAGACGATGCGCTGGCCGTCCTAATGGGGACGCTGGACGAGGACGAACTGGCGCGCCGGCTCGGCGCCTGCAGCGCCGCCGTGATCATGAAGGTCGGCCGCAACCTGCCGAAGATCCGGCGCGCGCTGGAGGCGGCGGGCATCGCCGGGCGCGCACTGTATGTGGAGCGGGCGACCACAAGGGAGCAGAAGGTGGTCCGGCTCGCCGACCGCGGCGACGCTCCGGCGCCCTATTTCTCCATCGTGCTGGTGCCGGGTTGGGAGGGCCGCCCGTGAGCGGCCGTCTCGCCGTGGTCGGCATCGGCCCGGGCGCGGCCCGCCACGTCACGCCCGAGGCGGGCGATGCGCTCGCCCGCGCCTCCGCGCTCTACGGCTACGGGCCCTATCTCGACAGGGTGCCGGACCGCGACGGCCAGTCACGCCACCCCTCCGACAATCGCGAGGAGATCCTTCGCGCCGGCGCCGCGCTGGACCATGCGGCGCGGGGCGTGGAGGTCGCCATGGTCACCGGCGGCGATCCGGGCGTGTTCGCGATGGCGGCGGCCGTCTGCGAGGCGGTGGACGCCGGGCCGCCGGCCTGGCGCGCGCTGGAGATCGAGATCGTGCCCGGCGTCACCGC
>JAEWEX010000135.1 GCA_023389135.1 Pseudomonadota bacterium
TGCCAGTGCTTCGCGAAGCGCTGCGGCAAGGCGCTCGCGGCGGAACGGCTTCTCTACGAACGGCCCCGTCGGTGCCGCAGGCAACGACTGCGCCGACGCCTCGGCCGGATAGCCGCTTGTGAACACGAAGCGGAGCCCCGGCTGTTTGCGCGCGGCTTCCTCGGCCAGGGCCCTGCCGCCGATGCCTCCGGGCAGGTGAAGGTCGGTGAGAACCAGATCGAGGACTTCCGCGCCGTCGATCTGCGCAAGGGCAGACGTGCCGTTTCGGGCGGAAAGGACGCGATAGCCCAGGTCGACCAGCATTCCAGTTACATATTCCAGCACCACCGCCTCGTCCTCGACCACCAGGATGGTCTCGCCCCGACCGCGCGGGGCGTCGGACTTCGGCGGCGTCGCGCGGGGCCGTGAACCCGCCCGGGGCAGGTACAGTCGGAAAACGCTGCCGTTGCCGGGCTCGCTGTAGAGGGTGACGTGCCCTCCGGAGTGGCGCACGAACGCGTAGAGCGAACTGAGGCCGAGCCCCGTGCCGCGCCCGGCCTCCTTGGTGGTGAAGAACGGCTCGAACGCCCGTTCGCGCACCTCCGGGGTCATCCCGGCGCCGGTGTCCGCCACGGTGATGCAGACATGGTCTCCCGGCTGCAGGTCTGGCCGTGTCCTGAGGTCGTCGCCGTCCAGCGTCACGCAGGCGGCCTTGATGGTCAGCCGTCCGCCCCCGGGCATTGCGTCGCGCGCATTGATCGCGAGGTTGAGGAGGCCGGCCTCCAGTTCGCCGCGGTCGGCGAGAACCGGCCACAGGCCGGGCTCGGTCGAGACAGACAGCTGCACATCGTGGCCCACCGCGGTGGCGAGCAGCACCCGGGCTTCTTCGAACAGGACGGCAAGGTCCAGCGGTTCCGGCTTGAGTTCGCTGCCGCGGGAGAAGGCGAGCAGCCGCCGCGTCAGCTCCGCGCCGCGCTCGCCCGTCCGCAGGATCAGCTCGGCGAGCTTGCGGCCCCTGGGATCGCCTTGCAGCCGCTCCACCAGGCTTTCGGCATTGCCCATGGTGACGACCAGAAGGTTGTTGAAGTCGTGGGCGATGCCGCCGGTGAGCTGGCCGAGAGCCTCCATCTTCTGGGCGAGCCGGAGCCGCGCCTCGGCAGTGCGCTGCTCCGTGAGGTCGTGCGCGACCGCCGACAGATAGGCGACACCCGTCCCCCCATTGCGGTGGGCCAGGATGGTCTCCCGCACGGTGCGCTCGCCGCCCCCGCGGGTCTGCAGCGCGGCCTCGCCCGACCACAGTCCGGTCTCGCGCGCGCCCCGCATCGCCGTCGCCTCCAGGATGTCCCGGCTGGATGGCGCGTGAATGTCGGCCAGCGTCATGGCCTCGACCGGCTCGTCCCGGGACAGGCCGAGCATCTGCCGCCCCGCGAGGTTGAGGAAGACCAGCCGGCCGTCGGCGGACGCGATCGCCACCAGGTCGGGTGCCGCGTCCACAATCGCGGCCAGCCGCTCGCGCTCGTTGCGCGCCAGCGTCGCCTCGGTCACGTCGCTGCCCACCCCGCGATAGCCGAGGAAGCGGCCGGCAGGATCGAACATCGGCTTGCCGCTGATGCGCAGGAAGCGCAGCGCGCCGTCGGGATGGCGGTAGTGGTAGACGAGGTCGCGGAATGCGCGCTGGGCCTGGAGGTCGGCAAGATGGCCGCGGCTCTGGGCCGGATCGGTGTCCTCTGCGAAGAACTCCTGGCGCGAGTGGCCGATCAGGTCGTCGGGATCCAGGCCTGTGATCGGCCCGAACCGGTCCGACAGGTAGGTGAACCGGTGGTCCGGACCGGTCTCCCACATCCAGTCTGACGCGGCCTCCGCGAAATCGCGGAACGACGTCTCGGTGAGGTCGAGTTCGACGGCGGCATTGGCGATGCGGCGTGCGAGATGGCTGATGATCAGGTAGAGGCTCAGAGCCGTCACGACGATGAAGAGCCAGCCCTTCACCGTCTGCGCGGAGGTGGGCGTCTGACCGCCGGAGCCCAGCAGGAGGCCGAGCAGCAGGTCCGACCCCAGGATCCACAGCGCGCCCAGCACCGCGTAGATCAGGGTCAGCCTGCGCGGCATCAGCCGGATATGCGCGGGTTCCCGACGCGTCGCGTCGCGCGAGGCTCCGCGGGATGGAAAAGGCCCGCCCTTCGGCGTCTGGTTCGGGCTCACGCGGCCCGCACCCGGTCGTCAGTCATGGCAGCCCCCCTTGCCACAGTGCGATGTTCACAGTCCCGGAAGCGCCTTCCCCTCCGGCTTGGTGCGGTCCAGGCAGTCGCCCACCACCGACAGCAGCTGTCGCGGACCGAACGGCTTCGCGAGCGTGCCGGCGGCACCGAGCCTGCGGGCCTTGTCCAGATAGCTGCCTCCCGGATCGGGCATCGTCCGCGACCCGCCGCTCATGACCACGACGGGGACATCCGGGGCGATGCCGCGCAGCGTGCGCAGCGTCTCGATGCCCTCCACGTCCGGCATGAACAGGTCGGTCAGGACGAGGTCGAACCGCTTTTCCCGGAACTTGGCGATGCCCGCGCGGCCGTTCCCCGCGACGTCGACGCCATAGCCGCCTTCCTCGAGTTGCAGCCGCAGCGTCTCGCCCACATCCGCATCGTCGTCGATGACGAGGATCCGCGCCATTCCAGTCCCCCCGCACGCCTGTCGCGAGATGTAACGTCAACCCGGGTCGATTGGCCAGAGGGTCGCAGGCGCAAGAGGCGTCCGGCCGGCGGATGCCGACCTAAAGGCCGCCGCGCTGCGCGAACGCCCAGCCGGCGCGCGCCAGCGGCCCGACCTGGGCGGCGATGTGGGCGGCATGCGGGCTCGCGGCGTTTCCGGCCCGCGCGCGCCCGGCAATCCCCTGGAGGATCGCCGCCAGCCGGAACAGATTGTAGGCGAGATAGGTCGCCAGGTGGGGGATCTCGACCAGGCCCGACCGTCGGGCATAGGTCGCGGCGTACCGGTCGAGCGAGGGGATGCCCAGCGCGTCGAGGTCGAGGCCCGCCAGGCTGCCGGTGCCCGATCCCACCTCGGACTGTGGCATCACCCATGTCATGAAATGGTAGACCGCGTCCGCGATGGAATCGCCCAGCGTGGCCAGTTCCCAATCCAGCACCGCGACAACCTGCGGGCGGTCGGGGGCGACGATCATGTTGTCGAGCCGGAAGTCGCCATGGACCAGCCGGGCCGGGCGTTCCGGAGGCAGGTTGTCCGGCAGCCATGCCATCAGCCGGTCCATCTCGGGCAGCTCCTCGCTGCGGCTTGCGGCGTAGCTCTCGGACCACCGCCGCACCTGGCGGCCGATATAGTTGCCCGGCCGGCCCAGCCCCTGCAGCCCCAGACGCTCCGGCTCGAAGGCGTGCAGCGTCGCCAGCGTTTCGTTCATGGAATCGTACACGGCCGTGCGCTCGGCCGGCTCGGCATCCGGCATCGCCGGATCCCAGAACACCCGCCCCTCGACGAAGTCCATGACGTAGAAGGCGGTGCCGACGATGGAGGCGTCCTCGGAATAGATCATCGGCCGCGGCACCGGAAAGCCGCGCTCGGCCAGCGCCGCGATCACGCGGAACTCGCGGTCGACCGCATGGGCGGACGGCAGCAGCTCGCCCGGCGGCTTGCGGCGGATCACGTAGCGCCGGTCCGGCGTGCCGATCAGGTAGGTCGGGTTGGATTGCCCGCCCTTGAACTGCCGCACCGACATCGGTCCCGCGAAGCCCGGGATCGTGCGGGCGAGGAAATCCTGAAGCAACTTCGGGTCGAAGGCGAGTTCCGCCGGCACCTCGCGGGTTCCGGAGAACGCCTGCTGGCGGTCGAGCCGGGCGCTCATGCCTGCTCCGCGAGGAATGGCGCGAGGGCGGCGAGCGTCGCGTCGGGCGCTTCCTCGCACAGGAAGTGGCCGGCCTCCACGCTCGCGCCTCGGACGTCCGTGGCCCAGCGCCGCCACACTTCCAGCGGGCCTGCGACGGCGCCGGGAAAGCCGCCCCCGCCCCAGATCGCGGCTAGCGGCACGCCGATCTTCCGCCCTGCTGCGAGGTCCGCCTCGTCATGGGCGAGGTCCATGGTGCGGCCGGCGCGATAGTCCTCGCAAGTTGCGCGCAGCCGGTCGGGCGAGCGGTAGAAGGCGCGGTAGTGGTCGAGCGCGCGCGGGTCGAAGGCGTCCAGCGACTTCGCGCCGGTCCAGCTCGCCAGCGTCCAGGAGATGTAGAAATCGGGGTCGTGGCCGATCAGGCGCTCCGGCAGGGGATGCGGCTGCGCCAGGAACGGCCAGTGATAGGCCTTGGTCGCCAGCGCCATGTCGAAACTCGCCCACATGGCATGGGTCGGCACGATGTCCAGCACCGCGATCCGCGTCAGCCGGCCCGGATGGTCCAGCGCCATGCGGTAGGCGACGCGGCCGCCGCGGTCATGGCCGGCGATGGCGAACCGCACATGGCCGAGCCGCTCCATGAGATCGACCAGCACCAGGGCCCAGGCACGCTTGGAGTGCGGCGCGTGGTCGTCCGCCGGGCGCGGCACATAGGACCAGCCATAGCCGGGCAGGTCGGGGATCACGAGCGTGAACCGCCTGGCGAGCTCCGGCGCGATCCGGTGCCACATGACGTGGGTCTGCGGGTAGCCGTGGACCAGCAGCAGCGGCGGCCCTTCGCCGCCCACGCGGGCGAACATGCGGCCGTGGGAAGTGTCCACCCACTGCGAGGCGAAGCCGGGGAACAGGTCGGCGAGGTCGGTCACGATGGTCTCTGGTCGATGTGGTCGGGCGGAGCCTAGCGCATCAGCGCCGTGCGAACAGCCGCTCCAGGTCGGCTTTCGACAGCGCGACCACGGTCGGCCGGCCATGATTGCAGGTGCCGGCGGCGGGCTCGGCCTCGATGGCGCGCAGCAGCGCGTTCATTTCCTCAGGCTTCAGGCGGCGGCCGGCGCGCACCGAGTTGTGGCACGCGATGGTGCCGGCCAGCCGGTCGAGGCGGTCCGACAGCGCGGCGGCGCCGTTCGCCTCAGCCAGCGTGTCGGCGATGTCGCGCACCAGCGCTGCGACATCGATGGCGCCCAGCGCCGCCGGGGTCTCGCGCACCAGCACCGCGCCCGGCCCGAACGGCTCCACGGCCAGTCCCAGGCTCTCCAGCTCGCCGGCGGCCTGTGCGATGCGGCCGGCGTCCTCCGGCGCGAGATCCACGACCTCCGGCGTCAGCAGCGCCTGCCGCGCCACGCCCGCGCGCGCCCGCTGGCGTTTGAGCTGCTCCATGACCAGGCGCTCATGGGCTGCATGCATGTCCACCAGCACGATGCCCGCGGCGGTCTGCGAAAGGATGTAGGTGTCGTGAAGCTGCGCCTTGGCGGCGCCCAGCGGCAGCGCGTCGGCGGCATCCTCCGTCTCCGCATGCGGCTCGACCGTCCGGGCGGCCGGCGCGAAGCCGAAGCCCGACTGGCGCTCCTCGCCGAACCCCTCGGGGCGCGACGGGCTCGCGGCCGCGCTCCAGCCCGCGGGGGCGGGCGGCCGCGACCACGCCCCGGG
>JAEWEX010000143.1 GCA_023389135.1 Pseudomonadota bacterium
GCACCACGTCGCGGGCGCCGAGCTGACCGAGATGGGCGGCTTCGGCCTCGGTCTCGGCACGGACGACGACGGTCAGGCCCGGATTGATGGCGAGCGCCTTCTCGATCACCTGGCCGCCCTCGAAGGCATTGGGGATCGCCACGAGCAGGCGCGTCGCCCCGGCCAGGTTGGCCGCCGCCAGCACGCCGCTGTCGGCGGCGTTGCCGCGGATCGCCTCGAACCCCGCCGCACGGAGGCGCTCGACGTTCTCCTCGCGGTCGTCAATGACCAGGAAGGTCTGGCCCGCCTCGACCAGCGCGTCCGCGATGTGGCGGCCGACGATGCCGTATCCGACCAGCACCGCGTGTCCCGACAGGTCGGACTTCGGCAGGTCGTCGGCGCCGGCCGCCGGTACCGGGGCCGGTTCCAGGTGTTGGTCGGCCGGGTGGACGGCCTCCGCAGCATCGGCCTGCCGGGCCGCCTGCGTATGGGCCTGAAACCGGTCGATTGCGGCGAAGAACAACGGATTGGCGACGATGGAGAGGATCGCGCCGGCGAGGATCATGTCCTGGCCTTCTTCAGGCAGCATGCCGAGCCCGACCCCGAGGGTCGCGAGGATGAAGGAGAACTCGCCGATCTGCGCCAGGCTCGCCGAGATCGTCAGCGCCGTGACGGTGGAGTGGCCGAAGGCGCGAACGATCAGATAGGCGGCCAGCGACTTGCCGAACACGATGATCAGGAAGCTCGCCAGCACCGCCAGCGGCTGCTCCAGAATGATCGCCGGATCGAACAGCATGCCGACCGAGACGAAGAACAGCACCGCGAAGGCATCGCGCAGCGGCAGGGAATCCTCGGCTGCGCGATGGCTGAGCTCGGACTCCGCCAGCACCATGCCGGCGAAGAAGGCGCCCAGCGCGAACGAGACGCCGAACAGCTCCGCCGACCCGTAGGCGATGCCGAGCGCCACCGCCAGGACCGACAGCGTGAACAGCTCGCGCGACCCGGTGCCGGCCATGCGGTGCAGCGCCCAGGGGATGGCGCGCCGGCCCACCACCAGCATCAGCGCGACGAAGGCCGCCACCTTGGCGAGCGTGATGCCGAGCGCGATCAGGATGTCGCGCGCGCTGGCGGCGCCGTCGGCGTCGCCGAGGATGCCGGCGACCACCGGCAGCAGCACCAGCGCCAGCACCATGGCGAGGTCCTCGACGATCAGCCAGCCGACGGCGATCCGGCCGCGCTCGGTCTCCACAAGGTGCCGCTCCTGCAGCGCGCGAAGCAGCACCACGGTGCTGGCGACCGAGAGTGCGAGGCCGAAGACGAGGCCGGCGCCGATCGTCCAGCCCATGGTCCATGACAGGGCGAGCCCCAGCAGCGTCGCGACCGTGATCTGCACGAGCGCGCCGGGGATGGCGATGGCCTTCACCGACAGGAGGTCGCGCAGTGAAAAGTGGAGGCCGACGCCGAACATCAGCAGGATCACGCCGATCTCGGCCAGTTCCGGCGCCAGTTCCAGGTCGGCCACATATCCCGGGGTCGCCGGTCCGATCATGACCCCGGCCAGCAGGTAGCCCACCAGCGGCGACAGTCTCAGCCGGTTGGCGATCGCGCCGAGGATGAAGGCGAGCACGAGGCCGGCGACGATGGTCGTGATGAGGGGCGTATGGTGCGGCATGGACCGTTGGGGCGCTGGAGAGACTGCGGGCGGCACTTGACAGGTGGGGTCGCCTGCCTCATTTGCAACCATTATGGCTGAAAATAACCCGAAGGCACGAAGTTATTTTTCCGAGGACCGACCGGAACCCGCGCCGCGGCTGGAGCCCGCGCAATGCCGGGCGGCGCGCGGGCTGCTGGACTGGACGCAAGAGCAACTGGCCGAGCGCGCGGGTGTGTCGCGCAGCACCGTCCGCGACTTCGAGGCCGGCAAGCATGACCTACACCGCGCCAGCGACGCCCAGATCGTCAGGGCCTTCAACGAGGCCGGGGTCATCATGATCGGTCCATGCGGGCAGGGGGTCGGCGTCGTGCTGGCATGATTTTCGCGGGCGAAGGTCGTCGTCGCGGCCGTTCGATGCTATCTGGGTACAAGGATCGCATCCGGAACGCACCCGTGGCCGACGAGACCGCACCCGCCGCGACTGCCCGCGCGCCCGCCCCGGCGGCGCTGCGGTTCGCGCGCGCGTTCGCCGTCGCGGTCGCGCTGGTCCTTGCCCATGCCGGCTTCATGCCGGCCGGGATATCCGGTCTCGGGCATGCCCTGTCTGGCGGCTCCGCGGGGGCCGGACCGGCCCTCCAGACCACGCGACAGGCGGTTCCACAGCGCGACCTTCGCCTGCATGTGGCGGCGGACCGCGCCCATTCCATCGACAGCATCTCGCTCGGCGGAGCCGACGCGGTCGCGCCCGAAGCCGCGTGCCGGCCCCAGGCCCGTGACGGCCATGCCGGACCCTGCATTCGCGACCTGTCGATCCGGGCCGCCGCGTCCGCCGGCTTCGACGCCCGCGCGCCGCCGCTCGGCGCCTGACGGCACCCGCCTCATGGCGGGACACTCCTGACATCCCAATCATCGGCGCACGAGGCCAACGGCCACCCGCAACATCGGGGCCGGCGCCCGTGACGCCCGGAGCTTTTCCATCATGCGCACCTCCCGCTGGGTGCTCGCGATCTATGCCGCCGTCATCGCGTGCGGCATCGTCGCGGCCATCCCCAACCTGTTCTCGCCCCAGCAGCTGGCCTCGTGGCCCGGCTGGTTCCCCAGCCAGCAGGTCACGCTCGGCCTCGACCTGCGCGGCGGCTCCCATCTCGTGCTGGAGGTGGATGCCGCCGCGCTCAAGCGCAGCCGTCTCGAGACGCTGCGCGACGATGCGCTTTCGGCGCTTCGCGGCGAAAGGATGCGGGCGTCTTCTGTCCGCATCGCCGACAGCTCGGTCATGGTCACGATGCCCGATGCCGCGGCGCGCGACGGCGCGCTCCCAGCCCTGCGGCAACTGTCGTCGCAGGTGGTGACGGTGGGCTTCGGCGCCGGCGCGCCGGCCGTCGAGGTGGCCGCCGACGGCGATGCCGGCGTCCGGCTGACGCTCACGGAGGCGGGGCTGCGCGACCGCATCAACGCCGCCGTCGAGCAGAGCCTGGAAGTGGTGCGACGCCGCGTGGACCAGGTCGGCGTCGCCGAGCCGACGATCCAGCGCGCCGGGCCCGACCGCATCCTGGTCCAGCTGCCGGGCCTCCAGGACCCGACGCGGCTGCGCGAGTTGCTCGGCTCCACCGCTCAGATGAACTTCCACATGGTCTCGCAGCAGGTCGGCTCGGGAGATCGGATGCCGCCCGGCGTGACCCGGATGCCGGCGGCGGAGGGCGACGGCAGCTACGCCATCGAGGACCGCGTGGCGCTGAGCGGCGAGCGGCTGTCCGACGCCCGCGCCGGGTTCGACCAGCGCACCAACGAGCCGGTGGTGACGTTCCGGTTCGACGGCGTCGGGGCGCGGCAGTTCGCCGACATCACGCGCGCGAATGTCGGGCTGCCATTCGCCATCGTGCTCGACGGCAAGGTCCTCAGCGCGCCGGTGATCCGGGAGCCGATCACGGGCGGTTCCGGCCAGATCAGCGGCAACTTCTCCGTGGAGGACACGACGGTGCTGTCGGCGCTGCTGCGGTCGGGCGCGCTGCCCGCGCCGCTGACGGTGATCGAGGAGCGCAGCGTCGGACCCGATCTCGGCGGCGACGCCATCCGGATGGGCATCTATACCGGCCTTGCCGGCTTCGCGCTGGTCGTGGGCCTGATGGTCGCGCTCTACGGCACATGGGGCCTGATCGCCAACCTGGCGCTGGCGCTCAACGTGGCGCTGACCTTCGGCGCGCTCAGCCTGCTGGGGGCGACGCTGACGCTGCCCGGCATCGCCGGGATCATCCTCGGCATCGGCCTCGCGGTCGACGCCAACATCCTCATCAACGAACGCATCCGAGAGGAGACCAAGAAGGGTGCGAGCGCGTTCAAGGCGCTCGATCTCGGCTTCAGCCGGGCCTACTCGACCATCGTCGACGCCAACGTCACCACGCTGATCGCCACGGGCCTGCTGTTCATGTTCGGCTCGGGGCCGGTGCGCGGCTTCGCGATCACGATGATGCTCGGAATCGGCATCTCGATGTTCACCGCCGTCGCCGTGGTGCGGATCGTCATGACCGAAGTGGTCCGGCGTCGGAGGTTGAAGACGCTGGAGATCGAGCCCCTCATCCGCTTCGCGCCGGAGGGGACGAGGATCTCGTTCATGAAGGCGCGCTATCTCGGCATCGCGGTGTCGATCCTGCTGTCGCTCGCCTCCATCGGCCTGTTCATGAAGCCGGGCCTCAGCTACGGCATCGACTTCAAGGGCGGCATCCAGATGGAGGTCCGCACCTCGGGCCCGGCCGATCTCGGCACGCTGCGCACGACGCTCGGCGGGCTGGGGCTCGGCGAGGTGGCGCTGCAGGAATATGGCGACGACAGCCACGTCCTGATCCGCGTCGAGCGGCAGGAAGGCGGCGAGGAGGCCCAGACGAAGGCGCTCCAGTCCATGCGGACGGCCATCGGCGAGATCGATGCCGGCGCCAGCGTCGAGCGCACGGAGGTGGTCGGCCCCAAGGTCAGCGGGGAACTGGCGCGGTCGGGGGTGCTCGCGGTCGCGCTCGCCACCCTCGCCATGCTGGGCTACATCTGGTGGAGGTTCGAGTGGCACTTCGCGGTGGGCGCCATCGCGACGCTGGTGCTCGACACCACCAAGACGGTGGGCTTCTTCGCGCTGACGGGGCTCGACTTCAACCTGACGGCGATCGCGGCGCTGCTGACCATCATCGGCTACTCGGTCAACGACAAGGTGGTGGTCTA
>JAEWEX010000149.1 GCA_023389135.1 Pseudomonadota bacterium
CGGGGCGCACGTCGCCGCGCTTCTCCCGGCGCGCTGGCCGGGCTATGTCGATGCCGTCGCCCGACCATCCGTACCGGAGAGAACCGTAATGGCGTTCGTCATCGCCCCGCCCGAGCCCGTCAGCATCGCCGTCGCCGGCACGTCCGGCCGCTTTCCCGTGCGCTCGATCTGGTGCGTGGGGCGCAACTATGCCGAGCACGCCCGCGAGATGGGCCACGACCCGGACCGCGACCCGCCGTTCTTCTTCCACAAACCGCTGGCGGCGGTGGCGGAGAGCGGCGCGGTGCTGCCGTTCCCGCCCATGACGGGCGACCTGCACCACGAGATCGAGCTGGTGGTGGCCATCGGCGCCGGCGGGCGCGACATCCCCGCGGAGCGCGCGCTCGACCACGTGTTCGGCTACGGCGCGGGGCTCGACATGACCCGCCGCGACGTCCAGGCGGAGGCCAAGCGGCTGGCGCGGCCGTGGGACCTGGGCAAGGGGTTCGACCTGTCGTGCCCGCTGGGCGCGATCCGGCCGGCGGCGGAAGGCGGGCATCCGGCGAACGGCGCCATCACGCTCACGGTCAATGGCGAGGTGCGCCAGTCGGGCGATCTCGGCCAGCAGATCTGGTCGGTCCCGGAGATCGTCGCGTATCTCTCGCGCTACGTGGCGCTGGGGGCCGGCGACCTGATCATGACGGGCACGCCGGCCGGCGTCGGCCCGTGCCGGCCGGGCGACCGGCTGGCGGGGGCCATCGACGGCGTCGGCACGGTTGAGGTGTCCTACGCCGCCGGGTGAACCCCGACGCAGGAAATCGCGTCCAGTTGCGTAGAACGGTCGAACGTCCTTTCGAACGCGGGATACGCCGGACATGCCGATCCTCAAGCAGTTGCTCATCCTTGCCGTGATCGCCGGCCTCGGCGTGGCCGGATGGGTCGGCATGGCCGCCGTCTCGACGCCGTCCTCGCAGGCGGCGCTGAGCGACGATGCGGGCCCCTCCCGCGCCGGTCGCCGGGGCGGCGGGCGGGGCGGGCCGGGCGCCGTCGCCGTCACCACCGCGCCCGTGGCGGAGCGGGCCTCCGACGACCGGCTCAAGGCCATCGGCACCGCCGACGCGGCGGCCTCGGTTCAGATGTTCCCGCAGGCCGCCGGCGTCGTCACCGAGGTGCTGTTCCGCGCCGGCGACCGGGTCGAGGCCGGCCAGCCGCTGGTGAGGCTCGACGACCGCGAACAGACGATCACGGTGGAGAGCGCCGAGATCGCGCTGCGCAGCGCCGAGGAGGCGCTGGAGCGCATCAAGACGCTGGCGTCGTCGCGAACCGCCACCCGGGTCCAGCTCAGCGACGCCCAGACCGCCGCCGACGCGGCGCGGGCCGATCTGGAGGGCGCGCGGGTCAGCCTGGCCCGCCGCACCGTGCTCGCGCCGTTCGCCGGCGTCATGGGCTTCTCGGAGGTGGATGTGGGCGACACGCTGTCCTCCACGTCCCCCATCGCCACCATCGACGACCGCAGCGAGCTCCATGTGGAGTTCTCGGTGCCCGAGCGCTTCGCCGGCCGGGTGGTCGCGGGCGTTCCCGTGACCGCCACCACGGCCGCCTTCGGTGCCGAGCCGTTCCAGGGCGAGGTCGACGCGCTGGACAGCCGCATCGACGCCGCCACCCGCAGCCTCAGGGTGCGCGCCAGCCTGCCCAATGCGGACGACCGGCTGCGGCCGGGCATGTCATTCGACGTCACCGTCACGCTCCAGGGCACCAGCCATCCGGCCGTTCCGGAACTGTCGGTGCAGTGGAGCCGCGAGGGCGCGTTCGTGTGGAAGCTGGACGGCGACGTGGTGACGCGCACGCCCGTGGAGATCGTCGCCCGCATCGACGGCATGGCGCTGGTCTCCGGCGCGCTGTCGCCGGACGACGAGGTGGTGGTGGAGGGCGTGCAGCGCCTGCGCGAGGGCGCCCAGGTGGCCCGCTCCGCGGCGCCCGCGCCGGCGGCCGCCGCCGCGAACACGGGGAGGGCGGTCGATGTCGATGCGCGCTGAAGACACTTCGGGCGGCGGCTTCTCGGCGCTGTTCGTCCGCCGTCCGATCTTCGCGGCCGTGCTCAGCCTGCTGGTGGTCATCGCCGGCTCGGCCGCCTTCATGGGCGTGCAGGTCCGCGAGCTGCCGGACGTGGACCGGCCGGTGATCTCCGTGCGCGCCGACTATGAGGGCGCCACACCCGAGACCGTGGACTCGCAGGTGACGAGCGTGCTGGAAGGCGCCGTGGCCCGGGTGCCCGGCGTGGTGTCGATCTCGTCGTCTTCCAGCTACGGCAATGCGCGCGTGACGATCGAGTTTTCCGACAGCGCCGACCTCAACATCGCCGCCGGCGACGTGCGCGACGCGGTGTCCCGGGTGCGGCGCCAGCTTCCCGACGCGGTGGAGGAGCCCACCATCGTCAAGGCCGACGCCGACGGCCAGGCCATCATGCGGCTGTCGATCACGGCGCAGGGCGTGCCGGTCGAGGAACTGACCCGAATCGTCGAGGACCAGGTCGCGGACCGGCTGGCCGCGGTCGACGGGGTCGCCGACGTCCAGATCTACGGCGACCGCACGCCAGAATTCCACGTCACCATCGATCCCGCGGCGCTGTCGGCGCGCGGCCTCGCCATCGAGGACGTGCAGGCCGCGCTGTCGGACCTCGCCCTGGACGCCCCGGCGGGCGAACTCACCAGCGAAAGCCAGGCCCTGCTGGTGCGCGCCAACGCCGGCGTCACCACGGCGGAGGAAATCGCGGCCACCTTCATCGACCGCACGACCCGCATCGGCGACGTCGCCGACGTGGTGCTGGGGCCCGCCGACAGGTCCACCATCGTGCGCGCCAACGGCCAGCAGCGCGTCGGCGTCGGCATCATCCGGCAGGCCCAGTCCAACACGCTGGCCATCTCCTCCGGCGTGCGCGCCGCGGCCGAGGATCTCAACGGCACGCTGCCCGAGGGCGTATCGCTGAGCATCAATTCGGACGACGCGGTGTTCGTGCAGAGCGCGGTCAACGAGGTGGTGTCGTCGCTGCTGATGGCCACCGCGATCGTGATCGCGATCATCTTCCTGTTCCTGATGTCGTGGCGGGCGACCATCGTTCCGGCGGTGACGGTGCCGATCTCGCTGATCGGGACGCTGGCGGCCATATGGGTCTCCGGCTTCTCCATCAACATCCTGACGCTGTTCGCGCTGGTGCTGGCGACCGGCCTGGTGGTCGACGACGCCATCGTCGTGCTGGAGAACATCATGCGCGGGCGGCGGGAGGGGCTCGGCCGGCGCGCCGCCGCCGTGCTGGGCGCGCGCGAGGTGTTCTTCGCCGTCATCACCACCACCGCCACCCTCACCGCCGTGTTCCTGCCGATCTCGTTCCTGC
>JAEWEX010000159.1 GCA_023389135.1 Pseudomonadota bacterium
CCAGTCCATGGACTGGAGCGGCCCGGGCGGGACGGTCCGGCAATTGACGGTGCTCGCGGTGTCCCAGCCCGCGGAGCCGTCCGCGCCCGGCCGTCACAGCGGAGCACCCATCATCGCGGGAGCGTGACCCGGCGCGTCCGCGCGCCGGGCTCCTCCCACTCCGGACACATCACGACGCCCGGGCCGCAATCCGGGCGAACGGAGACATGCGATGACAATCGATTGCCGAGACTGCCTCACCACCCGCGACCACGCCGTGCTGGAGTCGATCCTGCGCCGTGGTGTCCTTGACCGGCCCTACGCCCGCGCGCTGCGGCGGAAGCTCGCGAATGCCCAGGTCGTCTTCACGGACGATGTCGATCCCGACGTGGCGACGCTGAACAGCCGCGTGGCCTACTCGGTCGAGGGCCGGGACGACGAGCGCGTGCTGAGCTATGGCGTCAGCGCGGGGATGCCGGGCGCCGTCCTTCCCGTTCTTAGCCACAGGGGGCTTGCCCTGCTGGGCGTCCGGAAGGGCGGGGAGCGGATCGTCCAACGGCTCGACGGCGGCGAGGAGAAGATCCAGCTCCACAAGGTGCTGTACCAGCCGGAGGCCGCGCGGCGACAGCGCAGGAAGGAGGGCGCAGCCGCGGACCGGTTGCCGGCGCTCTTGCCCCATCCGCGCGATCCGGGACCCCACCAAAGACTGGCGGACGACGATCCGGGGCCGACGGCGGCCTGACCGCCAGGAGCATGCGACGGAGAGTGCCGCTGAGGTTGCTCCCCGTCGCACCCCGCGGCCCAGGGCCTGCGGAAAGCCGCACTAGGGCTCGGACCCATGAGTTTGTTGGCACCGCCGGCTCGGTGTGATTCACGGCTTCCCGGAGGAAGCACGGATGAATCGGGATCGTTTCTGGCTCACGGACACGCAGTTTGCGCGGATCGAGCCGCATTTGCCGAAGGATACGCGTGGCAAGCCTCGTGTTGACGACCGCCGGGTGATCAGCGGCATCGTCCATGTCCTGAAAGTACGGCGGGCGCTGGATCGATGCTCGACGTCACCTTCGACGAGGACGCCGCCCGCAACCGCGCCGACAACGGACCCCAAAACCTCGCCACCCTCCGACGCCTGACCCTCAACATGCCCCGAACTCCACGCCCCAGGCTTCCAATCTCGCGAAAACGCGAATGCGCCGGATGGTCCGACGACGTCGCGCGATCAATCATCGTCCAATTGCGGCAGCCCTGGACGCTTCGGACGTCCGGGCTTGCCCTTCTCGACCGCGCTCAGGAGTGCTGGGACGGCGAGGCCTCGCTCGTGAAGGCAAGGCTCGCCACGCTCGACCTGGCGCAGGCATTGGACCGGCAAAGCGAGCCGGCGGCGGCCTGTGCGAGGGAGCGGGCGCGGCGCGCCATTGGCGAGATGCTTGGAGCGGCCGGCTAGATTGCCTGTGATGCGCGCCGGAACCGTCTGATGAGGGCCGCTCCCAGCGCCAGGGTCACCGTCGTGGCGGTGACGAAGCCGACGGCGTTCCCGGCTACGTCGGCGATGAATTCGATACGCCCCCCAAAGGAATAGCCGAGGCCCACATAAAGCCCGACCCAGACCGCTTCGCCCAGCACCTGCCACGTCGTGAAGCGGGCCCAGCCCATTTCCGAGCCGCCGGCGAGCACGTTCACATAGGGACCGAGCGGGCTGAGCAGCCAGCGGCTGAAGAAGACCCCGCCGCCTCCCCAGCGCGCGACGAAGGAGCTCGCCTTCCTGAAAAGCGCGCGACGCCGGACGTTCGACTCGGCGCGTCGGCGCAGGGCAGCATTGCCCCACCGGCCGACGGCGTAGCCGAGCTGGTCTCCGGCGACCGCGCCGGCGATGGCGGATGCGAGGACCGATGTCAGCGTCAGGTCGCCAGAGGCCACGAAGGCGCCGCCGCCCAGCATCACGAGGGATGAGGGGAGCGGCAGACCGAGGCACGAGGCGAAGGTCGCCACCAGGATGACGGCGGCGCCGTAATCGGCGACCAGCGCGAAGAAGGTGGCGCTCACTTTCTGCCGGCCCTGTTGCCTTGGATCGCGGCCATGAGGGCATCGGCCACGGCTTCCGGTGAAGTCTGCCGTTGTGCCGCCACCTCGCCGACGGTCCAGCGGCGGCCGCTCTCAAGGTCGATGTCCAGCGCCTCCGCGAGCACCTCCGGGGGGACATCCCAGGACCGCGCCACATAGCGGATGGGCATCCAGGCCTCGATGGCCTGCTCATGATGGGACGGGTCGGCCCAATAGACCGTGGCGACCACCGTCCGGATCAGAAAGAAGACCGAGAAGGCCGCCGCAACGACAAAGGCCGCCGCCATCCATGGGTGCCGTCGGACAGTCGGTCTCATGGGGCGCCCGGCCTATACGCTCACCCCGAAGACCCAGCCGACGCCGGCCGTGACCGCCATGGCGGCTGCTCCCCAGAATACCACCCTGCCGGCTGCCCTGAGCCTTGGCGCGCCGCCGGCCTGTGCGCCCAGGGCCCCCAGGACGGCGAGACTGGCCAGGGTGGTCAGCACGATGACCGGGATGATCTGCGATGTCGGAGCCAGGAGCGCGGCGACCAGCGGGACCGCAGCCGCGATCGAGAAGGTCACGCCCGAGGCCATCGCGGCCTGGAGGGGGTTGGCGGAGTGGATGTCGGATATCCCGAGCTCGTCCCGCACATGGGCGCCGAGCGGGTCCTTCTCGCTCAGCTCCTTCGCCACGAGCGCCGCGGTGACCGGCGACAGGCCGCGTCCCTCATAGATCGATGCCAGCTCGCGCTCCTCCTCGTCCGCCACGGTGGACAGCGCCTCCCGCTCGCGGGCGATGTCCGCCCGCTCGATGTCGGCCTGCGAACTGACGGAAACGTACTCGCCGGCGGCCATGGACATGGCGCCCGCGGCCAGGCCGGCAGCGCCGGCGACCAGGATTGCGGAGCGGCTGGGGCCGGCCGCCGCCACGCCCACAATCAGCGAGGATACGGATACGATCCCGTCGTTCGCGCCGAGAACGGCTGCGCGCAGCCACCCGGATCGGTTGATGAAGTGGAGTTCCGCGTGGGCCGACCGATATGGGAGCAAAGGCGATCCCCTTCCTGATTGGTGGAGGTCAGGGCCAGATCGGCAGGCGCGCCCGCCAAAGCGCGGCGCTTGCGACCGGCAGCAGCGCGAGTGGGGTCGCGACGGCGAGGACCGCGTAGTCGGCGGACGTGTTCCCGTGGCGGTCGCGTCGCATTGCCCTACCTCCCCCGCACGGCGCGCCATCCCGCATCCAGCGCCTCGGCTACGTCGCAGAACCACTGCTCGCCGGCGTCGTCTATCTTGGTCGCAGCATAAGGGCGCGACGACGGCGTGTGGCAGATTTTCTCGCTCTGCCGTTCGACTTACTCACGGCTACCAACCCCGCGAGGCGCGCCCACAGCCTCCGATGTGTGGATCTCGCGCGCGAGCTGCTCCCGGACCAGCTCGATCCGCGTCGCCGAGACGTCGCCTGCCGTTGCCAGCACCAGCACAAGGGCCGCCGCCATTGCCGCCTGATCCAGCGGGAGCAGAGCGAAGACGAGCGTGAGGGCGCCGATCCTCGCAATCACATGCCATGCAGCTGCAGCCCAAAAGCTCGCTTCGCCTTCTCAGGATTCGACATGTCGGCCTCCCCTTCCCCGGGCCGCATGCGCTCCGCCGGAGCGGGCTCGGCGATCAAGGCACCAATCAGAACACAGAATCTGTGGGCGGGCCCGAGGGCCGCGAGCCCGGCCGCTGTCCAGCCGCTGTGTGGGATTTCCGTGTGGGAAGAAGCTGAGGCCAGCCAAAAAGCACGCTAAGTGCTTGCTTAGATTGGCGCTCCCTAGGGGACTCGAACCCCTGTTTTCGCCGTGAGAGGGCGACGTCCTGGACCGCTAGACGAAGGGAGCGGCGCGCGGCTGGGCGCGAGGCGGTCTCTATAGCGGCGATGCGCGGAGGCTTCAAGCGCCTCGTGAGCGTCGGCTACGGGGCCGGCGCGATCACGGCGCGCAGGCGCAGCGTCGCGGCGTCGTAGGCGTGGACGGCCGTCGACCCGCCCGGCGCCTCCACCAGCACGAATACCGCGCCGCCATCGGCCGTGAGGCCGGTGATGCGGGCGCCCGGAGCGGCGTCGAGGACCAGCCGCGCGACCTCGCCCGCGGGCGCCGCCGGCGGCTCCTGCTTGACGACGCGGTAGGCGATGACCGACATCACCGCCAGGAAGCCGACCAGCATGATGCCGGTCGACGCGCCGACGAGAAGCCGCATGCGGCGCACGATGCGCTGCTGCGCCGGGTTCAGTTCGTCGTCGCCCTGGTCGCGGTCGTCGCTTGCCATGCCAAACAGTTCTCCCGTTCGCCTGCCGGTCCGCCTGGACGTCGCCGTCGCGGACGACCAGTCCGGCGAGCGGCTCGACCGGGTGCTGGCGGCAGCCCTCCCCGACCTGTCGCGCACCCGGATACAGGCGCTGGTCAAGGCCGGCAAGGTCATGGTGGACGGCGCGCCGGCGGCGAACCCCAGCCGCAGGGTCGCGGCCGGCGAGGCCATCGCCGTCGAGGTGCCGCCGCCCGAGGCCGCAGCCCCGCGCGCGCAGGCGATCGCGCTCGACATCGTGCACGAGGACGACGAGCTGATCGTGATCGACAAGCCGGCCGGGCTCGTGGTGCATCCCGGCGCGGGAAACCACGATGGCACGCTGGTGAACGCGCTGCTGGCCCATTGCGGGGCGACGCTGTCGGGCATCGGCGGGGTCGAGCGGCCCGGCATCGTCCATCGCATCGACAAGGACACGTCGGGTCTGATGGTGGTCGCAAAGACCGACCGCGCCCACCGTTCGCTGTCGGAGCAGTTCGCCGACCACGGCCGCACCGGGCCGCTGGAGCGGGCCTATCTGGCGCTGGTGTGGGGCGCGCCGCGCCCCGCACGCGGCACCATCGACGCCCCGCTCGACCGCGATCCCCGCAACCGCGAGAAGATCGCGGTCATGCGCGACGGCCGCGGCCGCGCGGCGGTGACCCACTGGGAGGTCGTGGAGCGCTTCGGCCCCCAGCCCGCCCCGCTGGCGGCGCTGATGCGCTGCCGGCTGGAAACCGGCCGCACCCACCAGATCCGCGTCCACATGGCCCATGCGGGGCATCCGCTCATGGGCGACGCCACCTACGGCGCGGGCTTCCGCTCCAAGGCCGTGCGGCTCGGGCCCGCGGCCCAGGCGGCGCTGGCGGCGCTGGACCGGCAGGCGCTGCACGCCGCCCACCTCGCCTTCCGCCATCCGGAAACGGGCGAGACGCTGGCATTCGACAGCCCGCCCCCTCCGGACATGGCCGCGCTTATCGAGGCGCTCGCCGCCGGCGGCTGAGGCCGCGCGCGGCCTGCGTCCACTGCAACCCTCCCCTGCCGGACCACCCGCCCACTTAACGCCACACTGCCCGGCTCCTATATTGCGGTAGCGGCCGGCGCATTCGCGGCCGCGGGCGGCCCGCCGTCACGGGGGCCGACAGGAGGGTTAGGACACATGGCGCAACTGGCGCTTCCCGCGCTCGCAGGCGACAGCGGGCTTTCTCGATATCTCTCGGAGATCCGGCAGTTTCCCATGCTGGAGCCCACCGAGGAGTTCATGCTGGCCAAGAGCTGGCGCGAGCATGGCGACCGCGACGCGGCGCACCGGCTGGTGACCAGCCATCTGCGGCTCGTGGCCAAGATCGCCATGGGCTATCGCGGCTACGGCCTGCCCATCGGCGAGGTCATCTCCGAGGGCAATGTCGGCCTGATGCAGGCGGTCAAGCGGTTCGACCCCGACAAGGGCTTCCGGCTGGCGACCTATGCCATGTGGTGGATCAGGGCCGCGATCCAGGAGTACATCCTGCGCTCCTGGTCGCTGGTGAAGATGGGCACCACCGCCAACCAGAAAAAGCTGTTCTTCAACCTGCGCAAGGCCAAGAGCCAGATCTCGGCGCTGGACGAGGGCGACCTCAAGCCCGACCAGGTGGAGCACATCGCCACCCGGCTCGGCGTCACCAAGGAGGACGTCGTCTCCATGAACCGCCGGCTCTCCGGCGACGCGTCCCTCAACGCGCCGCTGCGCAGCGCGGAGGCCGACAGCAGCGAATGGCAGGACTGGCTGGTCGACGAGAGCGACGACCAGGAGACGCTGCTGGTGCAATCCGAGGAACTGGACAACCGCCGCCTGGCGCTGGGCAAGGCGCTGACCGTGCTGAACGACCGCGAGCGGCGCATCTTCGAGGCGCGGCGTCTGGCGGACGATCCGCTGACGCTGGAGACGCTGTCCGACGAGTTCGGCGTCAGCCGCGAGCGCGTGCGCCAGATCGAGGTCAGGGCGTTCGAGAAGGTGCAGAAGGCGGTCCGCGACGGCGTCGCGGCCATGGAGGCCGGCGCCACCGCGCACTGATCGCCGGCAGGACGGCGTCCCGCGTGCCGGCAGGCGCCGGGATGTGAGGTTGTCGCCCGCCGCCGAAAGGCCAAGCTTTCCCGGACGCCAAAACTCCGGGAGAGCTTGCCGCCATGCCCGATATCTCGACGCTGTTTCCCCGCCGGCCCGCGCCGCCGCTGACGCTGGCCGGCGGCGGTTCGTTCGACCTTGCCGCCGAGGCACCCCGAGCGGTTCACGCTGCTGGTGTTCCAACGCGCGCTGCACTGCCCGATCTGGAGGAGGCGCGCCGCTGGGGCCTGTTCGTGTTCGCCGGCAGGACGTTGATCGGCATCGAGGAGCCGGCGCTGTTCTCCGAACCCGGCCTGTTCCTCGTGCGCGCCGACGGCGCGCTCTATTTCAGCTCGATCCAGACCATGCCGTTCGCGCGAACGCACTTCGCGGACGTCCTGGCGGTCATCGACACCGTGGTGGCCAAGGACTATCCCGCGCGCGGCGAGGTCGAGCGGCTGCCGCAGCCGGCGTCGGCTGCGTGACGCGGACGGGGCGCCGGCCGGCTACTGCGCCGCCGGCGCCGGCGCACCGCCCCAGGCGGCAAAGGCCTCCTGGAACGCCCGCAGGCCCGGCGCGCCCTTCTCGATGCTCAGCACCGCCCGGCGGCCGTTCTCGTAGAGTACGGGGATGTCGATCCAGCGGCTGTCGGTCATGAGCCGCTGATTGGAGCGGCGGTCGGCCGGCGTGTCGGACAGGCCGATCAGGAAGAAGCCGTCCATCACCTTGACCGAAAGTCCGGCGAGCGCCGTGCCGCCGGCTTCCTCGGTGGGCTTGAACAGCACGCCTGGAACATTGGAGATGCCGCCATTGGGGAAGTCCGGCGGCAGGTTGAACTGGATGTCGATGGTGTGGCTCGCCGGCAGCGTGGCGTCGGTGTTGCGGCGCACCAGCAGCGTCAGGCCGAACCGCTCGGTCACGGTGATCTCCGCGCGCACCTGCGGCTCCGGGCGGCCGCCCGCGGCGCCGGGGATCGTCTCCGAACTCCACACCGCGGTGCCCGGCACGGCGTTGCCCGCCTGCTGCTCGGGGTTTTCCTCGTAGAGCACGGCGCGCTGCGCCACCGGGGCGACGTCGGTCTGCGGTCCGGCGTCGGCCGGCGAGGTCTGCAGCGAGTCCGCCGTCTCGGTCTGGGGATCGGGCTCCGCGTCGCCCGGCGTCACCTCGGGCTCCGGCTCGGGCTCCGCCGGCTGCTGCTCGGCCAGATCCTCGGCCTCCGGCGGCAGCGGCTCGGGATCGGCGCCGACACGGTCGGTTATCTTGTCCTCGCCGTCGTCCACCGCCACCGGCGTCGCCGGGTCGCCGTTGAACATGGCCGAGAGCTGGTCGCGCGCCACGAACGCGCCGATGCCGGCCGCCACCAGCACCACCACCGCCACGATGGCGATGACGGCGGGCAGCCCGGCCGACGACCGCCGCTGCGGCGGTCGCACCGCGGGGCGCGCCGGGCCGGCGTCGCGAACCTCCGACGGATCCTGGCCGTCCGGGGCGACCGCATCCTGCGGCATGTCGTTCTCGGGCGGGCGCGGGCCGAATCGCGGCTCCAGCCGGGGCTCGGCGCGGCCGCGGTCCCCGGTCTCCAGG
>JAEWEX010000402.1 GCA_023389135.1 Pseudomonadota bacterium
ATCCATACTCATGGGTAGTGCGCGGACAAGTCGTTTGTCGGCGGGGCCGGGAGATGGAACGCTTCCATCGAAGCCTGCGCGCCCCGCCTGCGGGGTCGCAGGCAGTTGCAGGGCCCGCCCGCGTCGCGCCGGGCGACGGTCGGTCAGGATGGCCCGGACACCGAGCCGCGCCCATGCATGACTGAAGTTTTTGCAGTGCAAGAAGCAGCAATGCGACGACATGGAGGAAACACGATGAAATTCCTGCTGAAGCTGTGCATGGCCTCGGCCATGGCGCTGGCGGCCGGCGCCGCGCATGCGGAGTATCCCGAGCGGCCCATCACGCTGGTGGTGCCGTTCGAGCCGGGCGGAAGCACCGACATCCTGGGGCGCATCGTCGCCGAGCACCTGACCCAGACGCTGGGCAGCCCGGTCACGGTGGAGAACCGCGGCGGCGGCGGCGGCACCATCGGCGCGGCCGTGGTCGCAAACGCGCAGCCGGACGGCTACACGCTGCTGTTCGCCACCTCGGGCACGCACTCCATCAACCCCAACCTGCGCAAGGTGGACTACGACCCCATCGGCGGCTTCGTGCCGATCAGCCTGGCGGTCGAGACGCCGGTGCTGGTGATCGCCAATCCGGACATCGGCGTGAAGACGCTGCAGGACCTGATCGACGTCAGCAAGGCCGAGCCGGGCAAGTTCAACTTCGCCTCGGCGGGCAACGGCTCGACCTCGCATCTGGCGGGCGAGCTGTTCAACCAGCTCACCGGCGCGGAGATGGTCCACATCCCCTATCCCGGCGCCGGGCCGGCCATGAACGACGTGCTGGCGGGCCGCGTCCAGATCTTCATGAACAACATGCCGCCCTTCGTGCCGCACGTGAAATCCGGAACCGTGGTGCCGCTGGCCATGGCCTCCGAGAAGCGCTCGGCGATTCTGCCAGACGTGCCGACCGCGGCGGAAGCCGGGCTCGACGGCTTCGTGGTCGCCGGCTGGTTCGGCGTCGTTGCGCCCGCCGGCACGCCCGAGGAGATGGTCGAGAAACTGCACCAGGCCATGCTGAAGATGGACAGCTCGGACGCCATCAAGGAAAAGCTGTTCAACGTCGGCTCCGAGGTCTCGGTCTCGCCGTCGCGCGAGGACTTCGCCGGCTACATCAAGCGCGAGCTGGAGCGCTGGGGCGGCGTCGTCGCCAAGTCCAAGGCGCGCGTGGACTGACGCCGACGCCGCCGGCGGCCGGGCGAAACATCGCCCCGCCGCCGGCCGCCATTGCCGTCAGGCCCGGTCGCACCCGACCCGTCGTCGAAGGGACACGTGGCAATGCTGTCATCGCGCAAGGCGAGGGAATATGGCGGCTGGCTGCTGCTGCTGCTGGTCAGCCTGCTGTTCTTCGCCCAGTCGTTCCAGTACGGGCTGGGCACCATGCAGCGCGTCATGCCGGGCGCGTTCCCGATGCTGGCGTCGGGCGCGCTGGGCGCCATCAGCCTGCTCATGCTGCTGCACACCGCGCTCAGCGCCGACGACGGCGAGCGGGCGCCGCTCGACCTGCAGCTGCGCCCGCTGCTCGCCGTCATGGCCGGCCTCATCGCCTTCGCGGCGTCGATCCGGACGCTGGGGCTCGTCCCGGCGATCTGCCTCGCCATGCTGATCGCCGGCCTGGGCCATCGCGAAAGCCGCTTCGGCCAGCTCGCCCTGGTGGCGGTGGCCATGGCGGGCGCGTGCTGGCTGCTGTTCGGCGTTCTCCTGCGGCTGCCGCTGCGGCCCTTCACGTTCTGGGGCTAGGCCGATGGATCTCCTGCTGCTCGGCCTCGGCGAGGCGCTGAGCCCCCACAACCTGCTGTTCTGCTTCATCGGCGTGTTCGTCGGCACGGCCATCGGCGTGCTGCCGGGCATCGGGCCGCTGGCCGCCGTGTCGCTGATCCTGCCGATGACCTTCTATCTCGGTCCCACCACCGGGCTCGTCATGCTGGCGGGGGTCTATTACGGCGCGGAATATGGCGGCTCGACCGCCTCCATCCTGCTCAACCTTCCCGGAACGCCCTCCAACGCCGTCACCTGCATCGACGGCTATCCCATGTCGCAGCAGGGGCGGGCGGGGGTGGCGCTGCTCCTGACCACGGTGTCCTCCTTCGTCGGCGGCACCATCGGCATCCTGATCCTGATGGGGCTGACGCCGCTGATCGTGGCGTTCTCCATGGCGTTCGGGCCGGCGGAATATTTCGGCCTGATCCTGTTCGCCCTGATCGCGTCGGCAACGGTGGCCCGCGGCTCGGCGGCCAAGGGCCTGGCCATGGTGTTCCTGGGCATGCTGTTCGGGTCCATGGGCGCGGACCTGAACACGTCGGTGGACCGCTTCACCTTCGGCATGCCGGAGCTGATCGACGGCATCGGCCTCGTCACCGTCGCCATGGGGCTGTTCGGCGTGGCGGAGATCATCGCCTCGGTGCGGCTGTCGCACCAGCGCGTGCGCCAGCAGATCTCCATGCGCTCGATGATGCCGACCCGCGACGACGTCAGGCGCTCGATCCTGCCGGCGCTGCGCGGCTCCGGCATCGGCAGCCTGGTCGGCGCGCTGCCCGGCGCGGGGCCGACGGTGGCGGCGTTCATGAGCTATTCCGCCGAAAAGCGCGTGTCGCGCACGCCGGAGCGGTTCGGCAACGGCGCGGTGGAAGGGATAACCGCGCCGGAGGCGGCCAACAACGCCGCCGCCCAGACCGCCTTCATCCCGACGCTGTCGCTGGGCGTTCCCGGCAGCGCCACCATGGCGATCATGATTGGCGCGCTGATGGTGCACGGCATCGCGCCGGGGCCGCAATTCGTCACCAACCACCCCGACATCTTCTGGGGCCTGGTCGCCAGCTTCTGGATCGGCAACCTGCTGCTGCTGGTCCTGAACATCCCGCTGATCGGCATCTGGGTGTCGATCCTGAACACGCCCTACAAGCTGCTGTACCCGATCATCGTGGCGCTGATCGCCATCGGCGTGTTCGCGGTGCATGGCAGCGCGTTCGACGTGGTGCTGGTGGTGCTGTTCGGCCTGCTGGGCTACGCCATGCGCCTGTTCGGCTTCGAGCCGGCGCCGTTCCTGATCGGGTTCATCCTCGGGCCGATGCTGGAGGAGAACTTCCGCCGCGCGCTGCTGCTGGGCCGCGGCAGCGTCGGCTACCTCGCCGGCTCGCCCATCAGCGCGACGCTGATCGTGCTGTCGGTGCTGCTGCTGGCATGGACCGTCTACACCACGGTCCGGCCCCGCAAGCGGCAGGCCTCCGCCGGCGAGACCCCGGCCGCGGGGAGCTGAGGCGGGAAGGGTCGCGCCCGCCGGACGACCCTACGGCCGCAGCGTGTCCAGAAGTGCCCGCATGTCGTCGACGGCGCGCAGGTCCAGCACCCGATCGGCCAGGGCGGTGGCGCGGTCCGCGGCGACGCCGGCGAACATGGCGCAGCCGGCGAACTTCTCCGCGAGGTCGGCCCGCGTCATCTCGCGCCTGGGGTTTCCCGGCGCGAACTCGACCTCCGCCTCCAGGCGCCGGCCGTCGACGGTCTCCACCGTCAGCGCGATCCGGCCGCGGGTGCCCGGGCCCTTGGTCTCGCCGGGGGGGCCGGCCAGCGCGCCGTCCTCGCGCAGCTCGATCCGGTCGAACAGCGGATGCAGCTCGGTGCGCGAGGCGGCGGCCTCGGTGAAGCTGCCGAGATCGATGCGGCCATCCGCCAGCGCGGCGGCAAGCAGGTAGTGCATGCTGAACTTGGCCTCGTGCGGCGTCGCGGGCGCCACATACTTGATCGGGCGCAGGCTGCCCGGCGGCACGCGGCACAGGATCGCGCGGACGTTCTCCGGCTCAAGGCCGTGGGTCCGGCGCAGCGTCAGCAGAGCGTCGATGGGGCGGTGGCAGGCATTGACGCAAGGGAACTTCTTGAGCCCGAGGCCGGTGGTGCGCAGCGCGTCGAAGGCAGGCGGGGCGAGCGACGCCGAGGGGTCGCCGCTGTCTCCATAGGCGGCAAAGAAACCGTCCGGTCCCTCCAGCGCGTCATGATGGCCGGCAAGGCCGGCGCGCGCCAGGGCGACGGCGGCGACGGCGCTGCGCGCGGCCCAGCCGGCATGGAGCGGCTTGACCATGGTGCCGAAGTTGCGCTGCAGCCCCGATGCGGCGGAGGCCGCGATGGCGAACGCGTTTCGCGTGGTCGCGGGCTCCGCCCCGAGCAGGGCGGACTGCGCCGCCACCCCGGCGAACACGCCGATGGTTCCGGTGGCGTGAAAGCCCCGCTCGTAGTGCCGGATGCCGATGCGGCGGCCGACCGCGACCGCGACCTCGACGCCGACCGCGTATGCGCGCGTGAAATCGACGCCGCGGACGGGAGCCGCGCCCATGGCCGCGATCAGGGCGGCGACCGCGACGTTGCTGGCATGGACCGGATAGCCCGGAAACCCGTCGTCGAAGTCGAAGGCGTGGCCGAACGCGCCGTTGACCAGCGCCGCCGTTTCGGGTGCGGCGTTCAGGCCGGTGCCGAGCAGCGGGACGCCGCCGCCCTGGCCTGAGGCATAGGACACCAGCGG
>JAEWEX010000162.1 GCA_023389135.1 Pseudomonadota bacterium
CGTCTGCGCATCGAGCCGGGGGCTCGGCAAGGCCTGCGCGCGCGCGCTCGCCGAGGAGGGCTGCCGCGTGGTGGTCAACGGCCGCGACGCCGCGGTGCTGGAGGCGACCGCGGTCGAGCTGCGCGCCGCGACCGGGGCCGAGATCGTGGCGGTCGCGGCCGATGTCGGCACCCGCGAGGGCCAGGACGCACTGCTCGCCGCGTGCCCGGCTCCGGACATCCTGGTCAACAACAATGCCGGGCCGCCCTCGAAGGATTTCCGCCAGCTCGACCGCGACGCCATGGTCGCCGGCGTCGCCGCCAACATGATCACCCCCGTCGAGCTGATCCAGCGCGTCATCGACGGCATGATCGAGCGCCGCTTCGGCCGGATCGTCAACATCACCTCGTCGTCGGTGAAGGCGCCGCTGGCCGGCCTCGACCTCTCCAGCGGGGCCCGCGCGGGCCTCACGGCCTTCCTGGCAGGCGTCGCGCGGCAGGTGGCCGAGCACAACGTCACCATCAACCACATCCTTCCGGGCGCGTTCGACACCGACCGCCTCGCCTCCATCCTGTCGGGCGCGGCCAAGAAGGCGGGGACCGACGTGGAGACCGCGGCGGAAGCGCGCCGCCGCTCCATCCCGGCGAAGCGCTTCGGCCAGCCGGACGAGTTCGGCCGCGCCTGCGCCTTCCTGTGCTCCGCCCATGCCGGCTACATCACGGGCCAGAACCTGCTGATCGACGGCGGCAACGTGCCCACCGCCTTCTGAGGGCGGCGCGACAAGAAGCGAGCCGGCCTTTCGGGGCCGGCTCCAGTCGTTCCGGGAGGAAGCTCAGTACTTGGCGACGACCGGCTCGGCGGCGCCGAGGCCGAACTTGTAGCGCAGGCCGAGCGAGACCACGTGGGAGTGGCCGCGCGAGTCGCCCGTGAAGCTGCCGCCGACGAGGTTCACCTCGTCGATGGAGGACTCGCCCGGCGAGAAGATGAAGCTGTAGCCGGCGTCGAAGGCCAGCGCCCGCGTCACGTCCCAGGTCAGGCCGGCGCTCAGCCAGACGCGGTCGTCATCCGGCAGCCGCGTGGTGCGGTTGTCGTCGGTGACGGGCGAGATCTCGTAGGCGACGCCCGCCCGCAGCGACAGCTCCGGCGACCACTGGTACTCGCCGCCCAGCGAGAAGAACCAGCCGTCCTGCCAGTCGAACGGCAGCACGGTGCCGGTCGGGACGAGATAGGCGTTGCCGGGCCCGTTGACGACCAGTTCGTCGAGCCGGCTCCAGTTGGTCCACTCCACCGTGCCCGCCAGGGTGAAGCTGTCCGTCACCCGCTGGCGGATGCCGACCGAGACCATCTCCGGCGAGCGGAAGCGCGTGCCGATGTCGAGTTCGTCGGGCGCCAGGCTGTTGAAGGCGTCGCCGTCAAAATTATGCGCGATGGACGAGCGGAAGCCGACGCCGATCTCGGTGCCGGCCCACGGACGGAACTGGGCGCCCAGCGTGAAGCCGAAGCCGTAATCCTCCGCGTCGATTCCGGAAATGCTGGCAAACGGCACCTCCAGGCTCGGCGGGATGTTCACCTTCAGCTTGGCCTTGAAATACTGCACCTGGACGCCGGCGCCGACGCTCAGCCAGTCGTTCACCCGGTAGGCGAGGGTCGGCGTGGCGTTGATCGAGAACAGCCGGGAGGAGAACGCCTCCCCCGGCCCCGACGCCGCACCCGCCTTGGTGACGAGGCCGAACGGCGCGCCGATGGTGATGCCGAGGAACAGGTCGTCGGTCACCCGCAGCGCAGCGGACGAGGCCGGCGCGAACGCCGCCTGCGCGATGTTGTCGTCGTCCAGCACGGTGTCCGGCAGCGGGAACGGCGCGTCGTTCACGCCCCGCACATCCGCCTTCGGAATGATCAGGGAGTAGCTGTTGTCGATGACGGCGAGGCCCTCGACATTGGTGGCCAGCGCCGGGTTCCAGAACATGCCGGAGACGCCCGGCCCCCCGGCGGCGGCGCCGGCGAAGGACCAGCCCTGGCCGTAGGCGCTCTGCTCGCGGATGGCGAAGCCGCCGGCCTGCGCCTCGACCGCGGCCCCCGCCACCCCGAAGGCCGCCGTCGCCAGCAGTACCCGTCCCGTCCGCGAACCCGCCATGTCTTTCCACCCCGCCGGCCGGGGCGGCCGACAGAATCAGGGCCACCGCAGCATTTTGATTTATGCGATGCTGCGAGACGGTTTCAGCGGCATCAATGTGAAAGCCCTTGCAACGAGGGTCATCCACCGCGAATTGCACCGGGCGTGACACATCGGACACACATGGCCGCATTCGGACCTAATCCATCACCGCCGCCTTCATGATGTTCACCATGGTCGCGTGCAGCGGTTCCGGCCCCACGGCGCGGATGACGTGCGGCCGGTCGCAGCGGTAGCGCAGCGTGTCGCCCGCCTTCACCCGCTCCACCCGCCCGGCCACGGTGACCTCGGCCTCGCCCGACAGCACCGACAGGCTCTCGATGGAGCCGCGCTGGTGCCCCTCCGCCTCCAGCGCGCCGCCGGGATCGGCCCGCAGGTCGTACCACTGCAGCCACTCCACCGTGCGGATCCAGCCGATGATGGTGAGGCGCACCTTGCCGTCGTCGGACACCAGCAGCGGCGTGTCGGCGCGCGGCTGCTTCTCCACGAACGGCTCGTCCTCGGAGGAGGCCAGCACCCGCTCGATGGACACGTCCAGCGCCTGCGACAGCCGCCAGATCGTGGCCAGCGTCGGGTTGGTCTCGTTGCGCTCGATCTGGCTGATGATCGACTTCGCCACGCCCGACTGCTCGGCCAGTTCCGACAGCGACAGGTTGTATGCCTTGCGCAGCCTCTGGATGGTCTTGCCCAGTTGCCCGGAAAGCGCTTGCGCCCCCGTCTCGATCCCGCCGCGCCTTGCGCCCGCCGCCATGCCTTGTTCCGTAGTCCGAACGATCGTTTGCCTGATCGGACGGCACGCTAGGCAAAGCGCTTCGGCGGCGCAAGGCTTTGTCCGGGGTCCGGGCGCATGGCGGAAAGCCGCGAGGCAAGCGCAGCGGAGGCCGGCGGGCCCTCCTACCCTTCCCGCGCGGCCAGAAACGCCTCCACCGAGACCCGCGACCAGCGCGCGCCGCGCTCCAGCGCGCCGCGGTAGCTCTCCAGCACCCTGGCCGCGGCCGCGTCGCCCGCGCCCAGTTCGTCCAGCACGTCGGCGGCATGGCCGCGGGCGGCGGCCAGCACGTCCGCCGGCAGGGCCGCCAGCGTGACGCCGTGCTCGCCGGTCAGCGCCGCCAGAGCGCCCTCGTTCTGCCGCCGGATCTCCGCCAGCGCCCGCGCCTCCTCCGCCGCGGTGGCGTGCTCCACGATGGCCTTGAGGTCATCGGGCAGCGCCTCCCAGGCCTTGAGCGAGACCAGGAATTCGCTGCCGCCATTGGGCTTGTTGAAGCCCGGATAGACATAGAACTTCGCCGGACGGTAGAGCCCGAGCGCGAGGTCCGACGACGGGCCCAGGAACTCCACCGCGTCGATCACGCCGCTTTGCAGCGCCGGGAGGATTTCGCCCGCCGGCGTGGACACGGGCGTCGCGCCGAGGCGGCGGAACACCTCGCCGCCGAGGCCCTGCACGCGGATCTTGAGGCCGCGGAAGGTGTCGAGGCCCTCCGGCCGGCGCTTGAACCAGCCGCCCATGGACGGCCCGGTATTGCCGCCGACGAACGGCTTCAGGCCGAACGGCGCGTAGACCTCGTCCCACAGCCCCTGCCCGCCGCCCTCGGTCAGCCAGGCGCGGTGCTCGTCGGGCGTCAGGCCGAACGGGACGGTGGTGTAGAACGCCGCCGCGGGGATGCGGCCCTGCCAGTAGAACGAGGCGGTATGGGCCGCATCCGCCGTGCCCGCGGACACGGCGTCGAACACCTCCAGCGCCGGGGTCAGCTCGCCCGCCGCGAACAGCTTCACCGTCAGCCGGCCGCCGGACATGGCGGCGATGCGGTCGGCCAGGCGCTGGGCGGTGACCCCCGGCCCCGGCAGGTTGCGCGGCCACGACGTGACCATGCGCCACTCCACGGCGCCGGCGGCGATGGCCGGCCGCGCCAGCGGCAGGGCGAGTGCTGCGCCAAGCGTGGCGCGGCGGGTGAGTGTGGTCATGGCTGGACCTCCGTGTTCCAGAGTGCGTGGAAATGGTGGACCGGGCCGTGCCCGCGCCCGACCGAGAGCCGGTGCGAGGCGCCGATGGCCGCGGTCACATAGCGCTTTGCCGCGGCCACCGCCTCGCCGAGCGACAGCCCCCGGGCAAGGCCGGCGGCGATGGCGGAGGACAGCGTGCAGCCGGTGCCGTGGGTGTTGCGCGTGTCGACCCGCGGCGCGGAAAACCGCTCCACGCCGGCGGCCGTCACCAGCACGTCGACGCTGTGGGCGCCCTCGCCATGGCCGCCCTTGACCAGCGCCGCCCGCGCGCCGAGGTCGAGCAGCGCCCGCCCCTGCGTCGCCATGGCGGTCTCGTCGGCGGCGGACGGCCCGCCGAGCAGGACGGCGGCCTCCGGCAGGTTTGGCGTCACCACGTCGGCCAGCGGCAGCAGCCGCCGCCGCAGCGTGTCGACCGCCTCCGCCTCCAGCAGCCGCGCGCCGGTGGCGGCGATCATCACCGGATCGAGCACAACGTTGCGCGCGCGGTGGCGCTCCAGCCCGTCGGCCACCGCCGCGATCAGCGCCGGCGTCGCCAGCATGCCGATCTTCACCGCCGCCACGTCCAGGTCGCCGAACACCGCGTCGATCTGGGCGGCCACGAACTCCGGCGGCGGCGCGTGGATGGCGGAGACGCCCATGGTGTTCTGCGCCGTCAGCGCCACGATCACCGACGCGCCGTAGACGCCCAGCGCCGAGAAGGTCTTGAGGTCGGCCTGGATGC
>JAEWEX010000467.1 GCA_023389135.1 Pseudomonadota bacterium
CCCGCGAGCACCGCCTCGGCGGTGGTCGGTCCGCCGCCTGAGGCGCGGCACGCGCGCGCCGAATAGAGCGCGAACGGCTTGGGCTCGTCATAGCGCACGGTGGCCAGCACGCCGCCTGCGAGGATGAATGTGACATTGGCGGTGGCGGGCTCGTCGGTGTCGGCGCGGCACAGCAACGTCGCCGTCATGTAGCGTGCGCCGTCCTCGACATACAGGCGGCTGGACACCTCGATCTCCGCCATCTCCTCGCGGGTCGGGACCGCAACGCCGATGGCCTGCTCGACAAGCCGGTCCTCTTCCACCGTCGGGGCGACGAGGTCGATCCATACCGATCCCGGCGGCAGGGCCGCCCCCGGCTCGATGGCGGCCTTCTCCAGCCCCTGCCCGGTGGCGAGATAGACGGTCAGCATGGTGCAGCCTCGCAGCCCGCCCCGCGGGCGGCTCAGTCCCCGTCGAGCGGCGCGACGCCGGCGGGCCGGCCGTCGGCGCCCTGCGTGATCTTCTCGACCCGGGCCTCCGCGCTCCTGAGCATAGCGTCGCAATGCTTCTTCAGCGCTTCGCCGCGCTCGTAGAGGCGGATCGACTGGTCGAGCGCCACGTCGCCGCGCTCGAGGTCGCGAACGATGGTCTCAAGCTCCGCCAGCGCCGCCTCGAACGGCATCGCGGCGATGTCCTCGTGGGTCTCGCCCATGTCCACGCTCCCTGTCAGCCGCGCATCAGGGCCCTGACATGGGCAGCGGCCGAACGCGCGAGGCCGTCGAGGTCGTAGCCGCCTTCAAGCAGCGACACAACCCGCCCGCCGGCATGGCGGTCGGCGATCTCCATGAGGCGCCTGGTGGCCCACGCGAAATCCTCCTCCACCAGTTCGAGCCCGCCCAGAGGATCGCGGGCATGGGCGTCGAACCCGGCGGAGATGATGACGAGATCGGGCTGGAAGCGGTCGAGCGCCGGAAGCACCGCATCCTCCATGGCCGCCCGGAATTCGACGCCGCCATCACCTGCGGACAGCGGCGCATTGACGATGTTGCCGGCCCCGGTCTCGCCGCGCGCGCCGGTGCCCGGATACAGCGGCATCTGGTGGGTGGAGGCATACATCACGGAGGGGTCGGCCCAGAAGATGTCCTGCGTGCCATTGCCGTGATGGACATCGAAATCCATGATCGCGACGCGTTCGGCGCCATGGGCCTTCTGCGCATGCCGGGCGGCGATGGCGGCATTGTTGAAGAAGCAGAATCCCATGGCGCGGTCGGTCTCGGCGTGGTGTCCCGGCGGGCGGATGGCGCAAAAGGCATTGTCGACCTTGCGCGCCATGACCTCGTCCACAGCCAGCCGCGAGGCGCCCACCGCGCGCAGCACGGCCTCCCAGGTCCCCGGCGACATGGTGGTGTCGGCGTCGATCCTGATCAGGCCCTCCCGCGGCCGGGCGCGGTCGAGCATCTCGGCATAGCTTTCCGGATGGGCGTCAGTGACGGTCTCCAGCGGCGCCAGAGGCGCCTCCTCGCGCACCAGCGACTGGAAGCTTTCATGCTCCAGCGCGCGCTCGATCGCCCGCAGTCGATCCGGCCGCTCGGGATGGCCGAGCGGCGTGAGGTGATCGAGGAAGGCGGAATGGGTGAGGAGAAGGGTGGACACGGGGCCTCGTGCGTCTTCCTGCGCTGATCACGGCCACATGACACCTCGCCGGAGGACTTGTCCATGCACGCCGCCATCCGGCCGCGCGACGGCGCGCGCGGCAAATCCCGAAGGTTACCTTGACCGGAAACGCCCGGCCGCCTAACTGTGTGTGAGCCAGCCAGACGACATGGGCTGCCGCGGCTCCGGTTCCGTCCCCGGGAACGCCGCTGCGAAGGGGTCAGGAATCCGACCCTTTCCACCACCGGCCGAATGACGGGCGGCCAGGCATCTGGACTGGGCTTCAATCAGATTTTCGGCCTGCCCTCGTCATCGCTTCCCGGAATCTTGGGGCTGCGCTTCAGGTCACCCAAAATTCCGATTGAGCCAAGCCGCCGGGCACCGCGCGGCAGGAAGCAAGGACATAGGAGGCCGACATGGCTACTGGTATCGTGAAATTCTACAATTCCCAGAAGGGTTACGGGTTCATCCAGCCGGAGGCCGGCGGCCCGGACGTGTTCGTCCACGCCACCGCGCTCGAGGCGGCCGGCATCTACACCCTGACCGAAGGCCAGAAGGTGAGCTACGAAGTCATCAGCGAGCGCGGCAAGACCAAGGCCGCTCAGCTCCAGGCGCTCTGACGCGCCCGGCTTCGGCACATTGCATCGGGAAGGGCCCTGCGGGACACCGCGGGGCCCTTTTCCGTATCGGGGCCGGACGTTCGTCAGCCCTTGTAGGGGCGCAACTGATCTTCGCGCGCCACACGCTCGTGGCTCTCGCGCCTGCTCTTGAGTCGGTACTGAAATTCCTCGCCTTCCGGCGGCAGGAGACGGACGACCTCGTATTCTCCGGAAGCTGCCGAAGTCAGTCCCTTGACCATCGTCACGCGATGACCGACCGAAAATTTGTGCTGTGTCATGAGGGAAGCTTATCTGCTTTCCCGCACGACCGCACGACAATTCGGCCCTATTGTGCTTCGACTTCCGTCACTTCGCGGTCATCGGCATGCGCCGGCGGGGCGGCCGGCTCGGCCTTCAGGTCGCGCAGGTCGGCCACAAGCCGGCAGCGCAGGCCGGACGGGTCGTGGTCGATTGTGACCGCGCCGCCGAAGTCGCCGGCCAGCGCCTGCTCCACCAGCCGCGATCCGAAGCCGCGGCGCGTCGGCGGGCTGACCCGGGGTCCGCCGCTCTCCGTCCAGGCGAATCGGAACCGGCCAGCCGCGTCCGGCCCTCCCACGCTCCAGGCCACGTCGACGCGGCCCTGCTCGCAGGACAGCGCGCCGTATTTGACCGCATTGGTCGCCAGTTCATGGATCGCGAGCGCCAGCGCCAGCGCCTGCCGGGACGGCAGCGCCACATGGGGCCCCTCCACGCGGATGCGGCCCTCGCCCGAGCGATGCGGCTTCAGGGCCTCCTCCACGACCTCGCCGACCGAGGCGCCCGTCCATGCTGTGCGGGTCAGCAGGCCGTGCGCGTTGCCGAGCGCGGCGATGCGCTGGGTCAGCTTCTTCTGTGCGTCCTCCTTCGTGGCGGAGGTCCGCAGGGTCTGGGCCGCGATGGCAGACACCATGGCGAAGGTGTTGCGGATGCGGTGGGCCAGCTCGGCGTTCAGAAGCTTCGAGTTGCGCTCGGCCTCCACTTTGGCGGTTGTCTCGATCACGGTGTCCATGACGCCAACGACGAGCCCGGCCTCGTCGCGCACCGGACTGTAGCAGAAGGTGAAATAGGCCCGCTCGGTGTAGCCGTGCCTGTCGGTGTCGAGAGGGAAATCCTCGATGAAGGTCGCCTCCCCGGCCAGGGCCTTGCGCGCGATCGGCGCGATCTCCTCGAACACGTCGCTCCAGACCTCGGCCATCGGTCGGCCGAGCGCCACAGGCTTGTCACCCAGCATCGGACGGTAGGCGTCGTTGTAGATCGAGATCAGGTCCGGCCCCCAGAACAGGCATTTGGGAAAGCGCGAGTTGACCATCATACCGACGACGACCTTCAGGGCGGCCGACCAGTCCGCGACCGGTCCGAGCGGCGTCGCCGACCAGTCGTGGGCACGGATCGCGGCGCCCATGTCGCCGCCGCCATCGAGGAAACGCAGACCGCTATCGCCGCCCAAACCACTCTCCACGCCGCACGCCCGATCATCCTGACGGGAAGTCCGAGGTTCCACAGCAACATTTGCGATATATCAGGCAAAAAGACTGGAGACGAGACCGTGGCGAAAGCGTCGCGTCACGCGGGTCCGAGCGGCGCCGGCGGCGGACGGTCGTCCGGCACGAAAAAGTCGAGCTGGAGCGGCTGCGCGGGATCGGCGCGGTAGCGGTCGAAGTCGGTCACGCCCTCGGCCGCAAGCAAGCTGTCGTCGATCAGGAAGTTGCCGGTGAACGCCTTCGCCGGCTTGCCGAACACGGCGTAGGCCGCGTCGGCCACGATGTCGGGCGTCCGCGAGCGGCGCATGATCCCCGCCCCGCCCAGCAGGTTGCCGATTGCCGCCGTCGCAATGGTGGTGCGCGGCCACAGCGCGTTGACCGCGATGCCCTTCGGCCGGAGTTCGCCCGCCAGCCCCAGCACCACCATGCTCATGCCGAACTTCGCCATGGTGTAGGCCAGGTGCGGCGCGAACCATTTCTCGGCCATGTCCAGCGGCGGCGACAGCATGAGGATGTGCGGGTTTTCCGCGCGGGCCAGATGCGGGATCGCGAGCTTGGAGACCAGGAAGGTGCCGCGCGTGTTGATCTGGTGCATGAGGTCGACGCGCTTCATGTCGATCGCCCCCGTAGAGGCGAGGTTGATGGCGGAGGCGTTGTTCACGACGATGTCGATGCCGCCGAAGGTTTCCGCGGTGCTCGCGATGGCGTCCTCGACCGCGGCGTCGTCGCGGACGTCGACCACGAGCGGAAGCGCGCGCCCGCCGGCCGCCTCGATCCGTTCCGCCGCGGTGTAGATGGTGCCCTCGAGCTTGGGGTGGGGCTCCACCGTCTTCGCGGCCACGGCGATGTTCGCGCCGTCGCGGGCCGCCCTCAGCGCGATGGCGAGCCCGATCCCGCGGGACGCACCGGTGATGAAAAGCGTCTTTCCTGCAAGGGACATGGCCGTGGATCCTGCGGTTCAGATTCAGATTCAACAGGGGCCGGGATCGCCTCTGGGCCAGCCCGTCCGAATTCAGGAACTCAACCCGCCAGCGCCTGCTCCACGCCGTGGCCCTCCAGCGACGCCGCGCCGCCGATGACGCATGCCGCCAGGCCCGTCGCGGCCGGACACAGATTCTCCGCGAAGAAGCGCGCGGTGGCCACATGGGCAGCGTCATCCTCACCCGCGGCCAGCGCGCCGTCGGCCAGCGCGCAGCCGCCGGCCGCGAGCCCGAACAGGCGCAGATAGGGCGTCGCGCCGGCAAGGCTGTCGCCCGGGTCGCGGCCCTCGGCCATGAGCCAGTTTGTGGCCTCATCGAGGGCATCGACGGCATCCTGGAGACGCGCGCCCATGTCGCCGAAGCCCGGCGCATTGGACGCCCGCACCCGCTCCACGGTGACGCGCAGTCCGGCGATGTAGGCGGCCACGCAGGCGCCGCCGGACTGCGGCAGCTTGCGGCCAACCAGATCGATGGCCTGGATGCCGTTGGTGCCCTCGTAGATCGGCGCGATCCGCGCGTCGCGATAGTGCTGCGCGGCGCCGGTCTCCTCCACGAAGCCCATGCCGCCATGGACCTGGACGCCGAGCGAGGCGACCTCGACGCCGATGTCTGTCGAGAACGCCTTGGCGACGGGAGTGAGCAGGTTGGCCTCCTCCTGCGCCGCGCGGCGCCCGTCCGCATCCGGCAGCCGGCGTGCGCGATCCAGCGCCGTGGCGGTGCGGTAGCAGATGGCGCGCGCGGCATGGGTCAGGGCCCGCATGGTCATCAGCATGCGGCGCACGTCGGGATGATCGACGATGGGGCTCGACTGGCCGGGCCCGGCGCCGGCGGCGCGGCCCTGGCGGCGCTCGCGCGCGTAGGCCAGCGCCTGCTGGAAGGCGCGGTCGGCGATGGCCACGCCCTGCAGCCCGACCGCCAGCCGGGCGTTGTTCATCATGGTGAACATGCAGGCGAGCCCGCGGTTCTCCTCGCCGACGAGGTAGCCGACGGCCCCGCCATGGTCGCCATAGACCATGGTGCAGGTCGGCGAGGCGTTGATGCCGAGCTTGTGCTCGATGGAATGGCAGCGCACATCGTTGGCCTCGCCAAGCGTTCCGTCCGCCCTGACGAGCACCTTGGGGACCAGGAACAGCGAGATCCCGCGGGTGCCCTCCGGCGCATCGGGCAGGCGGGCGAGCACCATGTGGACGATGTTGTCGGTCAGGTCGTGCTCGCCATAGGTGATGAATATCTTGGAGCCGGTGATGCGATAGGTGCCGTCGCCGGCGCGCTCCGCGCGGGCCCGCAGCGCCGCCAGATCGGAGCCCGCCTGAGGCTCCGTCAGGTTCATGGTGCCCATCCACTCTCCGGACACCAGCTTCGCCAGATAGATTTGCTTGAGTTCGTCGGAGGCATGCTGCGCCACGGCCTCGATGGCGCCCTGCGTGAGCATGGGCCCGAGCCCGAAGGCCATGGCGGCGGCGTTCCACATCTCGCTGGTCGCCGCCCATACCGCTACCGGAAGCCCTTGCCCGCCATGGGCCTCGTCTGCCTGGATGCCGTTCCAGCCGGACTGCCACCAGCGCGCATAGACCTCCTTCCATCCCTCCGGCATGGTCACGCGACCGTCCGCGAAGGGCGTCCCGGCACGGTCTCCGCGCGCGTTCAGCGGCGCGATCTCGTCGCTGGCGAACCTGCCGGCCTCCTCGATCACGGCGTCCACCAGATCAGCCGACAGATCGCCATGGAGGCCGCCATCCAGCGCCGCGCCGAGGCCGGCGACGTGCTTCAGCGTGAAGGCGATATCCGCGACGGGGGCGCGGTAGGTCATGGGG
>JAEWEX010000180.1 GCA_023389135.1 Pseudomonadota bacterium
GGATCAGCGTGTATTCGAGTTCAAGCACGGCGCTGGCCAGCGCGGCGATGCGGGCCGGCGCCTGCGGCCCCCATGCCGGCTCGGGCTCCGCGAGGTCCACCAGGCCGGCCTGAGCCTGAATGAGGACCGCGAGTTCGGCCAGTTCCGCATCGTTGCCGGGATCGGTGTCGCGCCATCTCCCGATCGACGCCTTCAACTCGTTCAGCCCGCGATAGAGCCCGGCATGGGTCACCGGCGGCGTCAGGTAGCTCACCAGCGTCGCCGCGGCGCGCCGCTTGGCGATGGCGCCCTCCGACGGGTTGTTGGCGGCGTAGAGATAGATGTTGGGCACCGCCCCGATCAGCCGGTCGGGCCAGTCGCGGCCCGAAAGCCCGGTCTGCTTGCCCGGCATGAACTCCAGCGCCCCGTGGGTGCCGAAATGCAGCAGCGCGTCGGCCCCGAAGTCCTCGCGCAGCCAGCGGTAGAACGCCGCGAAGGCGTGCGTCGGCGCAAAGCCCTTCTCGAACAGCAGCCGCATCGGGTCGCCCTCGTAGCCCAGCGCCGGCTGGACCCCGACGAAGACGTTGCCGAACTGCGCGCCGAGCACATGGATGGAGGCGCCGTCGCTCTGCTGCCGGCCGGGGGCCGGGCCCCACTGCGCCTCGATCTCCCCGAGCCAGCGCTCGCGGCGGACATGGGCGTCGGTGGGCACGCGGGCGTGGACATTGGCGCCGGCGCCGAAGCGCTCGCGGTTGCCGTCCACGATGCGCGCGCGCAGTTCGTCGACGCTGTCGGGCATGTCGACGCCGTAGCCGGCCGCCTTCATGGCCGACAGCGTGTTGAAAAGCGACGCGAACACCGACAGGTAGGCGGCGGTGCCGGTGTTGCCGGCATTGGGCGGGAAGTTGAACAGCACCACGCCCACCTTGCGCTCGGCGCGCGGCGTGCGGCGCAGCGCCACCAGCCGCTCGACCCGGGCGGTCAGCATCTCGGCGCGGTCGGGGCACGACACCATATCTCGGTCGTTGGCGCCGGGATGGAACGTGCACCCCCGCTCGCAGCCCCGGCACGCCACGCCCGCATGGCCGGAGCGGCCGCCGAACACCATGGGTCCGGTGGCCCCGTCCAGCTCCGGGATCGCGATCATGATGGTGGATTCGACCGGCAGCAGCCCGCGGTCCGATCCGCCCCATTCCTCGATGGTCTGGAGTTCCGCCGGGTGCGCGGCGATGTAGGGCACGTCGAGCCTGGCCAGCATCGCCTGCGCGGCGGCGGCGTCGTTGTAGGCCGGCCCGCCCACCAGCGAGAAGCCGGTCAGCGACACCAGGGCGTCGATGGCCGGGCGGCCGTCCCGGAACAGGAACTTCTCGATGGCGGGCCGGGAATCCAGGCCGCTGGAGAACACCGGGACGACGTTGAGGCCGCGCGCCTCCAGCGCCGCGATCACCCCGTCATAATGGGCGGTGTTGCCGGCGATCATGTAGGAGCGCAGCCCCAGCACGCCCACCGTGCCGGCGCTCCCGGCCCGCGGCAGCAGGTCGGCGCGCTCCGAGATCGGCTCCCGGGCACGGGGATGGTAGACGCCCACCTCGGGATAGATGACCGGCGGCTGCGGCCGCATGGCGCCGCGCAGGGCGCGTCTGGGACCGTCCGCATAGCGGTCGATCAGCATGCGGATCATGTTGCCGACATTCTCGTCGGACCCGGCGAGCCAGTATTGCAGCGTGAGGAAGTAGGCGCGCACGTCCTGCGCGGTGCCGGGAATGAAGCGCAGGATCTGCGGGATCCGCTTCAGCATCCGCATCTGGTGCGCGCCGGCGCTGGCGCTGCGGTCCTTGCCGCGGCCGCGCAGCCGCTTCAGGAAGGACAGCATGCCGCCCTGCGGGCTGTCCATGTCGAAGCGGCCGACGCGCGAGAGCTTGGTCACCTCCGCCGCCGACAGGATGCAGGCCATGGCGTCGCAGGAGGCCCGGCGCGCGCGCAGCGCGTCGAGGATGTCGCGGAAATGGTCCTCCATGAACAGCATGGCGCAGACCACGATGTCGCCGGTCGCGATGTCGGCGCGCACGCGCGCCAGCGCCTCCGGCGAGCTGCCCCATTCGGACGCCGCGTGCAGCTTCACCGTCAGGCCGGGATACTCGCGCACGAGCTTCGCCCGCGCCCGCTCGGTGGCGCTGGCGAGGTGGGTGTCCATCGTCACGATGACGACGCGCACCCTGGCGGGATCACCGTCCGAAATGGGCTTTGGCATCGTACAGCGTGTCCACGGTGATGAGCGCGACGCCGTGCTCGCTGGCGAAGCGCTCGGTGTTGCGGCGCGCCTTGCCGCGCACGAAGAACGGGATGCGGCGGAGCTCCTTCTCTGCTTCCAGGGTCCAGGTGCAGGAGGGCCCGGCATGGGTCGCCGTCGGCGGCCTCTCCGATGCGCAGTGCTGCGGCGCAGCCGGCGCGGGCGCGGCCTGGCCGAGATGGGACGGCGCGTGGTCGCTGAACTCGAAGTCCTCCCGGAACATGCCGAGCAGGTGCTCCTCCAGCCCCATCATCAGCGGGTGGACCCAGGTGTCGAAGATGACGTTGGCGCCCTCGAACCCCATCTGCGGCGAGTAGCGCGCGGGGAAGTCCTGGACGTGGACCGGCGCGGAGATCACCGCGCAGGGGATGGCCAGCCGCTTGGCGATGTGGCGCTCCATCTGGGTGCCCAGCACCAGCTCCGGCTGGAGGGCGGCGATGGCGGCCTCCACCTCCAGATAGTCGTCGGTGACCAGCGCCTCGACGCCGCACAGCGCCGCCGCCTCGCGCACTTCGCGGGCGAATTCGCGGGCATAGGTGCCGACGCCCACCACCTCGAACGCGAACTCCTCGCGGGCGATCCGGGCGGCGGCGACCGCGTGGGTGGCGTCGCCGAAGATGAAGACGCGCTTGCCGGTCAGGTAGGTGGAATCCACCGAGCGCGAGTACCAGGGCAGCCGCGACGGCGCGCCGGCCAGCACGGGCTCGGGATCGACGCCCGCCAGCGCCGCCACCTCGCGGACGAAGTCGGCGGTGGCGCCGACGCCGATGGGGGCGGTCGACACCATGGGCTGGCCGAAGCTGCGCTTCAGCCACTGCGCCGCCTGCCCGCCGATCTCGGGGTAGAGCACGACGTTGAAGTCCGCCTCGCCGAGGCCGGCGACGTCGCCGGCGGTCGCGCCCAGCGGCGCCACCGCATGCACGTCGATGCCCATGCGCTCCAGCAGCCGCGTCACCTCGGCGACGTCGTCGCGGTGGCGGAAGCCCAGCGCCGAGGGGCCGAGCAGGTTGCAGCGCGGGCGCGTGCCCGCCGCCCGCTGCGGCCGGGCCGCGCCGGGC
>JAEWEX010000184.1 GCA_023389135.1 Pseudomonadota bacterium
CATCAATCCGCTGGCGGACGCCGAGACGGTGGAGACCGAGCTGATGCTCGCCGATCTCGACAGCCTCGAGAAGCGCGGGCCCGCGCTGGAGAAGCGCATCCGCGGCGGCGACAAGGAGGCGAAGGAGGCGCTGGAACTGGTCAACCGCGTGCTGCCGCTCCTGCGCGAGGGCAAGCCCGCACGCCTCACCCCGGTGAAGGACGACGAGCGCAAGACCTTCGAGGCGCTGAACCTGCTGACCTCCAAGCCGGTGCTCTATGTCGCCAATGTCGACGAGGCATCCGCCGACGGCGGCAACGACTATTCGCGCATGGTCGAGGCACGGGCCAGGGAGGAAGGCGCGGTCGCGGTCACCATCTCCGCGCGCATCGAGAGCGAGATCGCCGTCCTGCCGCCCGGGGAGCGCGCCGAATATCTCGACGCGCTGGGCCTCAAGGAACCCGGCCTGGAGCGCCTGATCCGCGCCGGCTACGAGTTGCTCGGCCTGGTCACCTACTTCACCGCCGGCCCCAAGGAGGCGCGTGCCTGGACCATCGAGAAGGGCACGAAGGCCCCGCAGGCGGCGGGCGTGATCCACACCGATTTCGAGAAGGGCTTCATCCGCGCCGAGACCATCGCCTATGCGGACTACGTCGCTCTCAAGGGCGAGACCGGCGCGCGCGAGGCGGGCAAGATGCGGTTGGAAGGCAAGGACTACGTGGTCGCCGACGGCGACGTCATGCATTTCCGCTTCGCCAACTGAGTGCGCGGACGTTCAGCCGCGGTTCACCGGAGCGGCGGCATGCTCGCGGCGAGGAGAAGCTCCATGACCCCGCGCCGCATCGCTGTCGCCGCAGCCATGTCCGCAATGCTCGCCGCAGCCCTCGCCTCTCACGCAGGCGCCCAGGGCGGTCCGCCGGCGATGATGCCGTCGGCCGAAGGAAGCTGGAGCGTCGCCGCCGCGCGCGGTCCAGCCGGCGTCGCGGCGCTGCCGGCCGGCCTCATGCGGCAGCCGGAGCTGGATTTCGCGGATGGCCGCGTCACCGGCAACACGGCCTGCAACCAGGTCATGGGCAGCTATAGCCAGAACGGCACGGGGCTCGCCTTCGGCAACCTCGCCTCCACGCGCCGCGCCTGCCCGCCGCCCTCCGGCGAGGTCGAGCGCCACCTGCTCGACGCGCTGGGCAGGACCGTGTCCATCCGCGGCGACGGTCGCAGGCTGGAATTGCTGGACCGCGCCGGGATGCTGCTGGCGGTGCTGGAGCGTCGCTGACGCCTCAGGGGAAGATCGCGAGCTGGTCGATCCCGGTGGTCTCCGGCCAGCCCATCATGACGTTGAGGTTCTGGACCGCCTGTCCCGAGGCGCCCTTGACGAGGTTGTCCAGCACCGAGAACACGATGGCCCTTCCGGGCCGGCGGTCCCCCACCACGCCGATCTGGACATGGTTGGAGCCGCGCACATGCCGCGTCTGCGGCGCCTGGCCGAGCGGCAGCACGGTGACGAAGGGCTCGCTGGCATAGGTCTTCGACAGCACGTCGTGCAGCGTCGCGGCATCCCCCGCCACATGGATGGTGCCCAGTATGCCGCGGTTCATGGGCACCAGCAGCGGCGTAAAGCTCGCGATCACCTCGCGCCCCGCCGCGCGGGAATATTCCTGGTCGAACTCCGAGGTATGGCGGTGGCCGGTGACGGAATAGGCGTGGATGCCCTCCGAGACCTCCGAGAACAGCATCGCCTCCTTGGCCGCCCTCCCCGCCCCGGACATGCCCGTGGCCGAGATGATGCGGATGTCGTCGGGATCGATCGCGCCGGCCCGCAGCAGCGGCGCCACGGGCAGGATCGAGGTCGTGGTGTGGCAGCCCGGGTTACCGACCAGCCGCGCGGTCCGCACGGCGTCGCGGTAGATCTCCGTCAGGCCGAACACGGCCTCCTTCTGCAGTTCCAGCGCCTGATGCTCGTGCCCGTACCACTTGGCGTAGGCCGCGGGATCCGACAGCCGGAAATCGGCGGAAAGGTCCACCACCTTGAGATCGCCGCGCCGGGCGAGCAGGTCCCTGATGACGAGTTGCGTCGTGCCGTGCGGCAGCGCGCAGAACACCGCGTCGAAGGTGTCCGCATCGAGTTCGTCGATCCTGACGAGCTTCGGCAGCTTCAGGCCGGCGAACTGGCCGAACACCTCGGCCATGTCCTTGCCGGCCTTGCTGTCGGCGGTCAGCGCCGCGAGCTCCACCCTGGGGTGGCGAAGCAGCAGGCGCACCAGCTCCGAGCCGGTGTATCCGGACGCGCCGAGGATCGCGACTTTCAGCCTGTCGGTCATGTCATGTCTCCTGCCCCGCGGGCGCGGCCTGCGCGCTCCGTGCGGGAGTGTTCAACGGACTTTTGGCGGCCTGGTTCGATGGCCGGCTTGCCCGCCTCCGCCGCCATTGCAGGGCTGGGCTCGAGGCGCGCCGGCGCTCATCGTCGGATGTCGACCACCACCCGCCCGCGAACCTTGCCTTCGACGATGGCCTTTGCCGTCTCCACCACCTCGCCGAAGCCGATGGTGCGGCTGAGCGCCGCCAGCTTGCCCCTGTCGAGATCCCTGGCCAGTCGCCCCCAGGCCTCCTGCCGCAAGGCGATGGGCGCCTGCGCGCTCTCGACGCCGATCAGCGACACGCCGCGCAGGATGAAGGGCGCGACCGAGGTTGGCAGGTCCATGCCGCCGGCATTGCCGCAGGCGGTGACGGTGCCGCCATATTTCGTGGCGGCGATGACGTTGGCGAGCACATTGCCGCCGACCGCGTCGACCGCGCCCGCCCAGCGTTCTTTGGCCAGCATCTTCGGCTGGCCGGAAAGTTCAGCCCGGTCGATGATCTCCGCCGCGCCGAGGCCGGTCAGATAGTCCGCCTCCGAGGCGCGGCCGGTCACGGCGGCCACATGGTATCCGAGCTTCTTCAGGAGCGCGATGGCGACCGAGCCGACGCCGCCGGCGGCGCCGGTGACGACGATCGGCCCCTTGTCCGGCGTGACGCCCTGCCGCTCCAGCGCCAGCACGCAGAGTTGCGAGGTATAGCCCGCCGTGCCGATGGCCATGGCCTCGGCGGTGGACAACCCGTCGGGCAACCGCACCAACCAGTCGCCCTTGACCCGCACCTTCTCCGCATAGGCGCCCAGATGGGTCTCGCCCAGCCCCCAGCCGTTGAGGATCACCTTGTCGCCGGGCTTGAAGCCGGGATGATCGGACGTCTCCACGGTGCCGGCGGCATCGACGCCCGGAATCATGGGGAAGCGGCGCACCACCGGCAGCTTGCCGGTGATCGCCAGCCCGTCCTTGTAGTTCACGGTCGAATGCGCGACGGCGACCGTGACGTCGCCCTCCATCAGGTCGGCCTCGGGGAAATCGACCATCTCGACCGACTGGCCGCTGTCGCCCTTGCTGATCCTGAGCGCCCTGAACGTCGCCATGTTCCTCGTCCCGTGATGCGTTTCGACCGCCAGGCCCGTTCTAGCGGGCGACCGGGCCTTCGTCACCCTGTCCGCACGCGGAGTGTATGAGCGGCCTCACGCGACGGCGGCGCGGGCGACCGGCTTTTCCACGATCGGCCAGTTGATGGCCGCCGAAGCGAAGCCCAGCGCCACCGCCAGCCACCACACCACGTCATAGGAGCCCGTCGCCTCGTAGAGCACGCCGCCGAGCCAGACGCCGAGAAATCCCCCCACCTGGTGGCTGAAGAAGGCGAAGCCGTAGAGCATGGT
>JAEWEX010000268.1 GCA_023389135.1 Pseudomonadota bacterium
CGCCTGGACGCGGGCCGGCTCGGGACGCTGCGCGCCACGGGCAGCGTCCCGCTGGCGGCGACGGGCGCGCTCGATGTCGGCGTCACCGGCCGTCTCGACGCGGCGGTCGTCGCGGCGGGGCTGTCCACCGGCGGCCGGCGGCTCACCGGGACGGTCACGGTCGACGCCCGGGTGCGCGGCACGGCGGCGAGCCCCGACGTGTCGGGAACCGCGCGTCTGGCGGACGGCACCTTCATCGACGCCCTGCAGGGCGTCAGGCTCGACGCCATCGCGCTCACCGCCACCGCGCGCGGCGACCGCGTCACCATCGATGCCGCCAGCGCCCGCACCCCGGGCGGCGGCACCATCTCCGCAGGCGGCCAGGTCGCCATCGATCCCGCCGGCGGCTTCCCGGGCAATATCCGCGTCACCGCGCGCCGCGCCCAGCTCGTCTCCAGCGATCTCGTCGCCGCCACCGCCGATCTCGACCTCGAGCTTTCGGGGCCGCTGGCGCGCAATCCCCGCCTGTCGGGCCGGGTCGGCATCGTCACCATGGACGTGGCCGTGCCCGACCGGTTGCCGGTGACGCTCCAGCCCATCGAGGGCACGCGCCACGTCGCGCCTCCCGAGCACGTGCGCGCGCGCCTCGCCGCCGATGCCCGCCAGCGCGCTCGGGCGGGGAGGGCCGCAGCCTTCGATGCCGAACTCGACTTCAGGATCGACGCCCCCAACCGCATTTTCGTACGCGGCCGCGGCATCGACGCCGAGCTCGGCGGTTCGCTGAGGCTGACGGGCAGGCTGTCCGATCCGGTCGCCATCGGCGCCTTCGAGATGCGCCGCGGCCGGCTCTCCATCGCCGGCACCAGGCTCGACTTCACCCTCGGTCGCCTCACCTTCGCCGGCGACCTGACGCCCGAGCTGGACTTCCTGGCGCAGACCCAGGCCGGCGACGTGACGGCCCAGGTGGCCGTGACGGGCAGCGCCGCCGAGCCGATGTTCGCCTTCCGCTCCCAGCCCGACCTCCCCCAGGACGAGGTGCTGTCGCGCATCCTGTTCCAGAAGGCGTCCGGCGGCCTGTCCGCCGGCCAGGCGTTGCAGCTGGCGCAGGTGGTGGCGCTGTTCTCCGGCGGCGGGGGGCCCGACGTGTTCGAGCAACTGCGCCGCTCGCTCGGCGTCGACAGCCTCGACATCCAGCTCGGCGCCGACGGCGGGCCGACGGTGGGCGCCTCGCGCTACATTTCCGACCGCGCCAGCATCGGCGTTCGCGCCGGCGCGACCCCGGAGCAGAGCGCGGTCTCCGTGCAGATCGACCTGACCCGTCGCCTCAAGATCCAGGGCGAGGTGGACGGAGCCGGAGGCACCGCACTCGGCATCGGCGCGGAGTGGGAGTACTGAGGCCGGCCGGGCGTCCGCCGCCGTCCCGGCCCGATCGGCTCACCCGACCGCGGCGACCCGCCTGAACACCGCCTCGACGATCTTGGCGTGCGCGCGCTCCACGATCTCGTCCATGGAGCGGCTGCGTGCAAAGCGGGCGTGCGCGCGCTCGGCGATTTCCTCCCGCGTAGGCAGGTGCGGCAGGTGCAGCCCCGCGATCAGGTCCGCCGCCCGGCTCTGCGCGGCATGCACCCGCTCGGAGATGGCGGCGAGCGTCGGCGTGCCGGCCAGCGCCGCACGCATCGACGCCGCGATCTGGTCCAGGTGGAACGAGCCGGCGAGTTCGGTCGCCGCCCGGTCGATGACGCGGCTGCCGAGCTTCTGCTCGTTCAGCAGCACGGCCTCGGGCGGCGTCTTCAGGTCCCAGACCACACCGATCCAGGACAGCGCCTTGAGGATGTAGAAGGTCGGGTCGATCTCCCACCAGCGGAAGCCCTGGCGGACGCTGGACTGGTAGGCGTGGTGGTTGTTGTGCCAGCCCTCGCCCATGGTGAAGAACGCCAGCAGCCAGTTGTTGCGGCTGTCGTCGCCGGTGACGTAGCGCGTCTTGCCGTGCACATGGGCGAGCGAGTTGATGCAGAACGTGCCGTGATAGACCGCGACCGTCGACCAGAAGAAGCCCACCACCAGCCCCGGCCAGCCCGCAACGAGGAAGCACAGGACCGCCAGCATCGCCGCCGGCGCCAGCTCGTATCGGTGCAGCCACATGAGCTCGGGATATCGCGCCAGGTCGTCGACCTTGACCAGGTCGGTGCCGTCATGGCGCTTGGCGAAGATCCAGCCCACATGGGCGTAGAAGAACCCGGTGTGACGCGGCGAGTGGACGTCGTGCTCGGTGTCCGAATGCAGATGATGGTGGCGGTGCTTGGCTGCCCACCACAGCACGCTCTTCTGGGCGGTGGTCTGCGCCATGAACGCCAGCACGAACTGGAACGCCCGGCTGGTCTGGAACGACCTGTGCGAGAAATAGCGGTGATAGCCCGCCCCGATGGCGAACATCCGCAGCCAGTACAGCCCGACGCCCAGCCAGACCGCCTCCCAGGTGACGCCTGTCCAGATCGCGGCGAGGCAGGCGAGGTGGACCAGGATGAAGGGGATCGCGGCGGGGTAGACGATGTCGTCGTGGTGATCGGCGGCGCTGGTCATGGGCCCTTGCAGGTGTAGGGTCTCGGGGATCGGCACACTAGCCACGGGACGATGGCGCCGCCAAGGCGGCGGATGGGCCTCTCCTCGGCAGGAGAGGGGCTTGCGCCCGGCGGCCGCATGCCAGCTCGCCGGCCCCCGGCGCCGTCATGCCGGCCGGTCTCCCGTCGCGTTCCGGAGCGTGCGGACGAGAGGCGCGGAATGCCGCGTTGCGTCAGGCGCGCCGCGCGGTCCAGGTGCCGTCGCAGCCTCGGCTCGGCGAGGACCAGGAGCCGCCCCTCCTGCCGCCGTCGAGCCGGCCGGTCACCACCACCGTGTCGCCGTCATGGGCCACCTCCAGGTTGAGTGCGCCGGTAGGCTCCACTGCACCCGTGGCCGCGACGCTGAAGGCCCCGTCATAGGTGACCGTGCCGTCCTTGACCGCGATGGGCAGCGCCGGCACCGGCTTGCAGTCGCCGCCCGAGGCAGCCACCTGCACGGTCCACGAGCCGTCGAAGCTGTCGGCTGCTGTGACGGCCGGTATGGCGAGTAGAACGGCGAGGGCGGACGCTGCGACGAGACGCATGGCTGTAACTCCGTTGGTCGGATCGGGAGGAATGGGGTGTCGGATGTCGGTGGCTGAACGTCCCTGCCGAAGTTTTCCGTCACAACCTGTCGCCGCGGCGTGATGACAATCGCGTGAGCCCTGCCTCCTGTTTTGCGGGTGGATTTCGGAGCGCCGCCCTTCCGCTCATCCCGACGGGCAACTACGTTCGCGCCGTGGGAAATCCAGCGGGCAGCGGGCGAGATCACATGTTCGGGGCGATGCGCGCCGTCATCGGGCGCTGGCTCATCGGGGTCATCACCCAGGAAATCAAGGGCTTCGAGCCCTCCGCCACCTCAGATCCGGAGCGGCTCGCGGCCGCGCTCCGCCCTGGCGACGTGCTGCTGGTGGAGGGCA
>JAEWEX010000293.1 GCA_023389135.1 Pseudomonadota bacterium
CGCACCCGGCGCCGCGATGCGCGCGTGGACTACTGGCCCGGCTTCGTCGACGCGCTTTCCACGCTGCTGCTGGTCATCATCTTCCTGCTGTCGGTGTTCGTGGTCGCGCAGTTCGTGCTCACCCGCGAGATCAGCGGCCGCGACACCGTGCTGCAACGGCTCAACCTCCAGATCGCCGAGCTGACCGAGCTGCTGGCGCTGGAGCGCTCCGGCGCCCGCTCGCTGGAAGACCAGCTTGCCAGCCTCACGGCCAGCCTGGCCGAGGCCGAGGGCGAGCGCGACCGCCTCCAGGGCGTGATCGACAGCGACAGCGGCAGCGCCAGCGCCGCCGGCGGACGCATCGCCCAGCTGGAGGGCGAACTGAGCGAGGAACGCCGGGCGGCGGCCGCCGCCCTGTCCCAGCTCGACATCCTCAACCAGCAGCTCGCCGCCCTGCGGCGGCAGCTCGCGGCGCTGGAGCAGGCGCTGGAGGCCTCCGAGGCCCGCGACCGCGAGAGCCAGACCCGCATCGCCGACCTCGGCTCGCGTCTCAACGTGGCGCTGGCGCAGCGGGTGCAGGAGCTGTCGCGCTACCGCTCCGACTTCTTCGGCCGGCTGCGCCAGATCCTGGCCAACCGTCCCGAGATCAGGATCGTCGGCGACCGATTCGTGTTCCAGTCCGAGGTGTTCTTCGGCACCGGATCGGCGCAGGTCAGCCAGGCGGGCCTGGGCGAACTGGACAAGCTGGCGGAAGCGCTGATCCAGCTCGAGGGCGAGATCCCGCCCGAGATCAACTGGGTGCTCCGGGTCGACGGCCACACCGACGCACGGCCGATCCGCACCGCCTTCTCCTCCAACTGGGAGCTGTCGGCGGCGCGCGCCATCTCGGTGGTGCAGTACTTGGTCTCGCGCGGCGTCTCCGCCCAGCGGCTGGTGGCCGCCGGATTCGGCGAGTTCCAGCCGCTGGAGCCGGGGGACACCGAGGAGGCCTACAACCGCAACCGCCGCATCGAGCTCAAGCTGACGGAGCGGTAGGCGACGCCTGCATCGCCATCCCGGCAGCCTGCCATCGCTCCCGGCGGCCCGCGTCGCCACGCCCGGGATGGCGCGTCGGGCGGGTCTACCCTGCAGCCCGCGCCGGCGCATCCTGGAACTGCAGGGCCGCCAGCCGCGCATAGAGCCCGCCCCGGGCCACCAGCTCGTGGTGGCGGCCCTCCTCGACGATGCGCCCGCCATCCAGCACCAGGATGCGGTCGGCCTCCAGAATGGTCGCGAGCCGGTGCGCGATGACCAGCGTGGTGCGGTCCGCCATCAGCCGCGCCAGCGCCGCCTGCACCGCCGTCTCGCTCTCCGCGTCCAGGGCGGAGGTGGCCTCGTCCAGCAGCAGCACCGGGGCGTCGCGCAGGATCGCCCGGGCGATGGCGAGCCGCTGGCGCTGCCCGCCCGACAGCGTGACGCCGCGCTCGCCGATCTCGCTGTCGTAGCCCTGCGGCAGGGCCTGCACGAAGCCGTCGGCGCTGGCGTCGCGGGCGGCGGCCACGACCTCATCGCGGTCCGCCGACGGGCGCCCGAACAGGATGTTCTCCGCCACGCTGGCGGCGAAGATCACCGGCTCCTGCGGCACATAGGCGAGGCTGGCGCGCAGTTCGGCGGGGTCGAGCCGGTCGATGGCGACGCCGTCGAGCCGGATGGCGCCGCCGGCCGGGTCGTACTGGCGCAGCAGGAGCTGCATCACCGTGCTCTTGCCGGCCCCCGAGGGCCCGACCAGCGCCACCGTCTCGCCCGGCCGGATGCGGAACGAGACGCCAGCCAGCACCTCGTGGCCGGGCCGCGACGGATAGGCGAAGCGGACATTGTCGAAGGCCACCTCGCCGCGCACCGGCTGCGGCAGCCGCTCCGGCCGCTCGGGGCGCTTCACGGCGGGCTCGGTGGCGAGCAGCTCGCCCAGCCGCTCGGCCGCCCCGGCCGACTGCGCGATCTCGCCCCAGCACTGGCTGAGTTCGCCGAGCGCGCCGGCCGCGAACACGGCGAACAGCAGGAACTGGCCGAGCGTGCCCGCCGTCATGCGCCCGCCCATCACGTCGCTGGCGCCGTACCACAGCACCGCGACGACGCTGGCGAACACCAGGAAGATCGCCACCGCCGTCAGGATCGAGCGCACCGCCGTCGCCCAGCGGGCCGCCTCGTAGGCGCGCTCGGCGGCGTCGTGGAAGCGGCCGGAGATGCGGCGCTCGGCGGTGAAGGCCTGCACCAGGCGCATGGCGCCGATCGCCTCCGCCGCCATGGCGGACGCGCCGGCCAGCGTGTCCTGCGCCGCCCGCGATCGGCGCCGGACGGCGCGGCCGAAGCCCACCAGGGGCAGCACGATGACCGGGATCGCCGCCAGCACCAGCATCGACAGGCGCGGGCTCGTGACCACCATCATGGCGGTGGCGCCGAGGAACAGGAAGAAGTTGCGCAGGGCGATGGACGCGGTTGCGCCGAAGGCCGACTTGACCTGCGTGGTGTCGGCGGTCAGCCGCGACACGATCTCGCCGGACTGCGCGGCGTCGTAGAATGCGGGCGACAGCTCGGTCAGCTTGGCGAACACCGCGGCGCGCACATCCGCCACCACCCGCTCGCCCAGCGTCATGACGATGTAGTAGCGGCTGGCGCTGGCCGCCGCGAGCACCGCCACCACGATCATCATGGTGACGAAATACTGGTCGATCAGGTCCGCATTGTCGGCGGAGAAACCGAAGTCGATGATGCGCCGGACGGCGAGCGGGACCGCCAGCGTCGCGCCGGTGGCCACCACCAGCGCCACGAAGGCCGCCGCGATGCGGCCGCGATGGGCAAGCGCGAACGGCGCGAGCGCCGCGAGCGGTCTGAGGCCCCGACGGGCGGACTTGGCGGCGCCGGACGCCTCTGTCATCGCTGGAAGTCTTTGGTTTATCAGCCGGTGGGGCACCATGCCCCGATCCGCCCCGACCCGCAATGCGCGCCGCGGCGCGAGCGCCGATCGGTCGCGGTTGCCGCGGCCATCCGGGGCCGCGCTGCGTCTTGCCCTGCGCCGCCTGCTGCGCTATACGCACGGCTCGTTTTTCAACACCCTCGTTCCCGACGAGGCCGCCGTCGCGAGACGGCGAGGGAGACAGCCATGAAGCGCGATATCCATCCCGACTACCACATGATCAAGGTCGTCATGACCGACGGCAGCGATTTCATGACGCGCTCGACCTACGGCAAGGAGGGCGACACGCTGACGCTCGACATCGATCCGCGCGTCCACCCCGCCTGGACCGGCGGCCAGCAGCAGCTTCTGGACCGCGGCGGCCGCCTGTCGCGCTTCAACAAGCGCTTCGAGGGCTTCGGCTTCAAGAACTGAGCCCACACAGGCTCTGGAATGCGAAAAGCCCCGGTCCTGCCGGGGCTTCAGACTGCTGACAAAGGCCTGGCGAGAGCCGGGCCTTTGTGATTCAAGATGTCATGTTGAAGAGACCATCGCCTGCGCAGTCTGCCCTTGAGATTGTGACGCTTGAGGGTTTGGTCCCGCCGGATCA
>JAEWEX010000294.1 GCA_023389135.1 Pseudomonadota bacterium
CCACATGGGTGATGTCGTCGTCCTCGAAGCAGCGCAGGACGTAGGCGACCGCATCGACCTCGCGGATGTGGGCCAGGAACTGGTTGCCCAGCCCCTCGCCCTGCGAGGCGCCGCGCACCAGTCCCGCGATGTCCACGAAGGTGAGCCGGGTCGGAATGATCTCCCTGGAGCCAGCGATCTCCGCAAGCCGGTCCAGCCTCGGGTCGGGCACCGCCACCTCGCCGACATTGGGCAGGCCGACGATGCCGCATTTGAAGCCCATGGCTTACTCCGTTTCCCGCTCGCCGGGACGCTTGGGCTTGGCGAACCCCTTGGCCTCCATGGCGAGGTGGACCTTGTTCTGGAATTTCGCGTGCTCGCCCGCGACAAGCAGGTCGGCATTGTCGGCGACCGCGTCGGTCAGCGCCTCGACCCAGGGTTGCTCGGACTTGGCAAAGTCGTTCAGCACATGGGCGTGGACCAGTTCCTTGACGCCGGGATGGCCGACGCCGAGGCGCACGCGGGTATAGTCGTTGCCGAGATGGGCGGTGATGGAGCGAAGCCCGTTATGGCCGGCATTGCCGCCGCCGACCTTGACCCGCATCCGGGCGGGCTGGAGTTCGATCTCGTCGTAGACGACGATCACGTCGCCGGTGCCCAGCTTGAAAAAACGGGTGGCTTCCGCCAGCGCCCGGCCGCTTTCGTTCATGTAGGTCTGGGGTTTGAGAAGCAGCACCTTCTCGCCGCCGATCACGCCCTCAGCCACCGCCCCCTGGAACCGGGCCCGCCAGGGGGAGAACCCCCAGCGGGACCAGATGCGGTCGGCGGCCATGAAACCGATGTTGTGGCGGTTGCCGGCGTAGCGCGCCCCGGGATTGCCGAGGCCGGCGACGAGGCGCATGGCATGTCCCCCGGACGGGGAGGCTGGGGCTTACTCGCCCTCGTCCTCGCCGGCTTCGGCCTCGGCGTCCTCGGCCTCCTGCGCGGCGCGAGCCTCGTCGGAGACGACGGTGGGCGCCGCAATGGTGGCGACCGTGAAGTCGCGGTCCTGGATGACCGGCTTCACGCCGTCGGGCAGCTTCACCGCGGAGATGTGCAGCGAATCGCCGATCTCGGCCTTCGCAAGGTCGATCTCGATGAAGTCGGGGATCGAATCCGCCGGCACATAGAGCTCGACCGCGTGACGCACAACGTTGAGCACGCCGCCGCGCTTCAGGCCCGGGGAGGTTTCCTCGTTGAGGAAGTGCACCGGCACCTCGACGGAGATGACGCTGTCCTTGGACACGCGCAGGAAGTCGACATGGATCAGGAAGTCCTTCACCGGGTCGAGCTGGATGTCGCGGGGGATGACGCGTTCCACGCCCTTGCCGGCGTCGATCTCGAAGATCGTGGTCATGAAGCCGCCGCCGAAGACCAGCTTCGCCATCTCGTTGCCGTTCAGCGCGATGCCGACCGGGGACTTCTTGTCGCCGTAGATCACGGCGGGCACTTTACCTTCACGGCGCAACGCACGGGCGGCCCCCTTGCCGGCCCGCTCGCGCGCCTCGGCCTTCAGGGCCTTGGTCGCGGACATGGTGTCTCTCCATCAGAAATGACAATGCCGGCGCACCTCCAGGGGTGTCGGACGCCGGACGGGGCCGCCTATAGCTGAAATGCCCGCGGGATGGAAGGGCGGCGATTTCAGCGGGCCGCCGCGGCCGCCGGCTTCCGCTTGCAGGGTGCGCTGCTCACCGCGCATTCTCGCGGTCCAATCGATCCGCAAGCCATGTCCTTTCGCAGCCCCCTCCAAGACCTGTTCGGCTCCACGACCGGCCGCATCCCGCTGCGCGGCTATGTCTATGTCCCGCCTGCGGAGGAGGGCCCTATGGCGCTGGCGACGCCTGGCTGCGTGGTGCGCAATCCCGGCCGGGGGCGGCCCTGGATCGTTGTGGAGCGAGAACTGTCCGCCATCGCAGTCTCCGGCTGGCCAGGACGCCTCTGGCTCGTGGACGCGCTGGACCCTGCAACCGCCGCCGACCAGGCGGCCGCGGGCGGGCCTCCCGTGGCGGAGGTGACCTATTCACGCTGCGTCGCCGTGCGGGTCGTGGAGGAAGCGCCTGCCGCCCTCCTGTTCGGTCCGCGGGGGGCGGCGGTCTGCGCGGTGATCGACGCCGTGTCCGCGCTGGACCGGGCGGGCGCACAGGCTCTCTGCAACGCCCGCCACCCGGATGCCGCCGCCGCGCGGAACGCGGTCTGGCGGCGGTGGCTTGGCGGCGCGCGCCACGCGATCGACACCGCCGCCGACTTCGACAGTGCGGTGCTCGCAGGTCGGGCGGGCTCCCCCGTGGGGCGTGGGCTCGCCCTTGTCCAGGCGCTTCTGTTCCGGCGGGCGGTGGCGCTGGAGGGTGCTGACGCGACGTTCGAGGATGACGGGGACGCCGGCCTCGTCGCTCCCTGGGACGGGGCCGCCGAGGCGTTGTGCGATGCGGCGCTGGGTTTTGGCACACCGGAGGCGCTTGACGCCGAGCGCGCGGTGCTGACGCGGGCGTGGCGGGCCGCAATCGGAGCGGCGCCGGCCTGGGGAAGTTGACCGCGGCGGCATCCAGGGCCTATCCGCCATGGGCGACGCACAGGATGCCCGATCCGCCATGCAGCTTGCGAACCGCCTCAGGGAGTTCTTCCAACGCCGGCCCGGCAGCGTCGCGCCCGAGCGGCAGGCGGGCGCCATTCCCTATGCGCTGGTCGAGGGCAGGGTCGCGTTCCTGCTGATCACCTCGCGGCGCACCGGCCGCTGGATATTCCCCAAGGGCGCGCTGATGCCGGGCCTGTCGCTGCCGGACGTGGCGGCGCGCGAGGCGCGGGAGGAGGCCGGGGTCAGCGGCGCGGTGGAGACCGCGTCCATCGGCAGCTACCGCGACTGGAAGACCAAGAACCTGAGGCGCATGCCCATCGAGGTCGCCATGTTCCCGCTGCGCGTGGACGAGCAGCACGAGGAGTGGCGCGAGGCCGGCCAGCGGCACCGCCACTGGGCGATCCTGGCGGAGGCGCGCCGGCTCCTGGGCAACCCGCAACTCGTGGACATGATCGCCGAGATCGACCGCCGCGCAGGCGGCCGCTAGAGACCCATTGCCGCCTGGAGGCCGAGGAAGATCAGCCCCGCGCCAACGGCCGAGGCCGGGACCGTCACCACCCATGCCGCCGCGATTCCCAGCAGGTGCTGGCGGCGCACCAGGCGGCGGCGCTCCCGCTTCTGGAAGTTCTTCACCGCGTCCTGGGGCGTCCGGTTCAGCGCCGAGATCTTCAGGAAGCGCGTGCGCGGCTGGACCGCGCGGCTGGGGATGCCTCGGTTCATCCAGAACTCGCGCACGAAGCCGACGCCGAAGATGCCGCCCACCGCGATGTGGGTCGACGAGACCGGCAGTCCCAGCGCGGAGGCCACCAGCACCGTGGCCGCCGCCGACAGCGCGGCGCAGAAGGCGCGCACCGGGTCGAGCTTGGTGATCTGCTTGCCCACGGTGCGGATGACGCGCGGCCCGAACAGGCCGAGCCCGATGGCGATGCCTGCGGCCCCGATGGCCATGACCCAGGGCGGGATGGCGAGGGCGGTGACGCCCGCGCGGCCGCTGTCGGCCGCCGCGACAATGGCTGCCAGAGGCCCCACCGCGTTGGCGACGTCGTTGGCGCCGTGGGCGAAGGACAAGAGCGCCGCCGACACGATCAGCGGCGGCACGAACAGCCGGTTGATGTCCCTGCGGCGCTGATGCGCCGGGTCGGACCGGCGCGCCACCCACGGCCGCACCAGCGCCCAGCCGCCGACGCCGAAGGCCGCGCCGAGCGCCACAACGGTGGCCAGCGGCGGCTTCCACACCCGCGAAAGACCCTTTGTCGCCAGATACATGGCAAAGATGCCGCACATCAGGCCCACCATCACCGGCACCCACACCCGGGCCGCCGCCACCCGGTCCGGCCGCGACAGGATCGCCCAGGTTGCGAAGGCCAGCAGCAGCGCCGCGCCGATGCCGCCCAGCACCGGCGAGATCACCCAGCTCGCCGCGATGCGGCCGATCATGGGCCAGTGGACCACGCCCATGCCGCCCGCCGCGACGCCTGCGCCGAGCACGCCGCCCACCACCGAATGGGTGGTGGAGACCGGCGCGCCCAGGAAGGTCGCGAGGTGGATCCACATGGCGGCGGCGAGCAGGCTCGCGGTCATGGCGAGGATGAATTCCTCGACGCTGCCGGTGGCCTCGGCGCGGATGATGTCGCGCGAGATGGTGGTCACCACGTCGCCGCCGGCCAGCACCGCGCCGGCCACCTCGCAGATGGCAGCGATCACCAGCGCGCCGGTCATGGTCAGGGCGTTGGCGCCCACCGCCGGGCCCATGTTGTTGGCCACGTCGTTGGCGCCGATGTTCAGCGCCATGTAGCCGCCGACCACCGCCGCGACCACGACGAACAGCGCCAGCGGGCCCGAGGCGGTGGCGGCGATCCCGGCCAGGACCACCAGCAGGAAGGCGACCGCGATGCCCGTGGGCGCAACCGAGCGGGCGACGCTGCCGGTGGCCTCCTCCAGGCGGACGACCTTCTTCAGGTCCTTGTCGAGAACGGTCATGCGCGCCGGGGGTTGGAGTGCCGCGAGCGCGGGGGATAGCATTGTGACGGCGGGATGTCAGGGGGGCGCGAAAGGGTGCGCCACCTAAATTACTTCTATGATTTTATCTTAGAACCACGGCTAACAATAAAACCTAAAACTTGCGTATAATTCATTAATTTCTAATGAAATCCCTCCAATGGCGGCCTATCCCGGATAGGCCACATTCTTCGAATGTGAGACAGCTTATTTGCGTCAAATCTGATATTTCTTGCTTTAATTTGTCCTTCAAGATCGAAAATTAGTTGCGTCGGATAAGCTAAGGGAAAATGATCATCTAGATATGTATATAATTTTTCTTTATCATCCCTATATACTCTAAATGACCTTTCAATGTTATCAATTGCGAATGTTAGCCACTTAGGGCGCTCAGGGTCGCTAAACGCAGACTTGTAATTCGCTTCTTCTCGTAAGGCTCTAATTTTAGAATACGTATCTTCGGACTCTAGCGAGTAAACCCATTTTGATAATCTCTTTATGTTCCTAATGCTATTCCAGTGCCACTGATGACTTGATCTTCCTCCATTTTTAAGATTCCCTGTGCGTGAATCGCAAATCAACTGAGACTTATTATAAAAAGGAACTACGTCATCGTCTATCAGATTAAACATCATAGAATAGAAGCAACTGTAATATAGCTTTACCATAGA
>JAEWEX010000409.1 GCA_023389135.1 Pseudomonadota bacterium
GCCTGGAAGACTTCAAGCGCGACGAGATCAAGGCCCTGTTCGACCGCAACGGCGACGGCAAGGCCGACCTGGTCGCGTGCCCGCCGGGCTGGGGCTGCGAGCTGGTGATCGAGCACCATCTCGACGCCTACGAGCTGCGCGACCACATCACGCCGATCAAGGCGGCCTATTCCGCCTCCATGGGCGACGCCATCGCCGCCCACGAGCAGGGCGAGCCGATCCTGTTCTACACCTGGACGCCCAACTGGACGGTGGACGCGCTGAAGCCCGGCGAGGACGTGGTCTGGATCGAGGTGCCGTTCGCCAGCCTGCCGGAAGAGCAGGAGGCGCTGCAGGACGCCACGACCATGGAAGGCGTCGCCGGCTGCGTCGCCGATCCCTGCAACATGGGCTTCCCCGCCAACGACATCCGGCCGGTAGTCAATTCCGCCTTCATGGAGGAGAACCCCGCCGCCAAGGCGCTGTTCGAGGCGGTGGAGATCCCGCTCGACGACATCTTCTCGCAGAATGCGGTGATGAACGGCGGCGAGAACGACGAGGCCGACATCCAGCGGCACGCCGACGAATGGATCGCGGGCAACCGCGAGGCGGTGGACGGCTGGCTGGAGAGCGCGCGCAAGGCCGCCATGTAGGTCTCGGCCCATCGCCGGAATGCGTCGAAAGGGGCCCACGGGCCCCTTTCTGCCGTGCGCCCGGGCGCATCGGCGAAAGGGCGCTCCGGCGTGGCGTTGGCACGCGCGCCCGGCGCCGCCATACTGGCGGGCCCTCGAAGGCGACAGGACCGGACGCGTGATCACCGCCGACCATCTGCGCGCGACCGCCCATTGGGTCCGTGAACTCACGGACGAGGAGCTCGAGCGCGCGCGCCGCGGCGTGGTGGAGAAGTCGTACCCCAAGGGCGCCTACATCTGCCATCGCGGGGACCGCATCGACAGCTGGACCGGCGTGGTCACGGGCCTGGTCAAGATCAGCGCCATTTCCGCCTCCGGCAAGGCCATGACCTTCGCCGGCGTCGGCGCCGGCGGCTGGTTCGGCGAGGGCACGGTGCTGAAGGACGAGCCGCGCAAATACGATCTGGTGGCGCTGCGGGACACGCGGCTCGCCATGATGAACCGCTCCACCTTCTTCTGGCTGTTCGAGAACTCGGTCGGCTTCAACCGCTTCCTGGTGCATCAGCTCAACGAGCGCATGGGCCAGTTCATCGCCACCATCGAATACGACCGCATCCTGGACCCGACGGCGCGGGTCGCCCGCAACCTCGCCTGGCTGTGCAACCCGGTGCTGTATCCGGGCGTCGGCGGCCATATCGAGATCGCGCAGGAGGAACTGGGACTGCTTGCCGGGGTGTCGCGGCAGGCGGCGAATTCGGGGTTGAAGCGGCTGGAGGAGGAGGGGCTGGTGCGCCTGGAACATGGCGGCATCCGCGTCGTCGACCGCGATCTGCTTGCGCGCTACGGCGACTGAGCCAATGGATCGGCACGGATAGCCGACCAAACGCCGCCCTGTCTGTCAAGCGGCCAGTTGCGGCGGAGTATTTTCGGTGCAACCCTGCCGCCACAAACAACCGCCCAGTAACGGGCGGAAAGCCCGACCCGCATCGAACGGGAGGGCGCAGGGAGGGGTAGAGCGTTGGCGACGATCGCCGCGTCCGAGGACACGTTTCCGAAACTCCTGATCCGCAATGCGGAGCGCTTTGCCGGCCGCCCGGCGGCGCGCCACAAGGATTTCGGCATCTGGCAGGGCTGGACCTGGGCGCAAGTGCTGGACGAGGTGCGCGCCTTCTCGGTCGGGCTTTCCGAGATCGGCGTCAAGCCGGGCGACAAGATCGCCATCGTCGGCTCCAACCGCCCGCGGCTGTACTGGACCATGACCGCGGCCCAGGCCATCGGCGCGGTGCCGGTGCCGGTCTACCAGGACGCGGTCGCCGAGGAGATGACCTATGTGCTGGAGCACGGCGAGGTGTCCCTCGCCGTGGTCGAGGACCAGGAGCAGGTCGACAAGCTGCTGTCCATCAACGACAGGCTGCCGAAGCTCAGGCAGATCGTCTACGACCAGAAGCGCGGCCTGAGGGACTACGACCACACGGCGCTGTTCGGCTTCGAGGACGTGCAGGCCCGCGGCCGCGAGGCGCTGGCCGCCGACCCCGGCCGCGAGGCCGCGTGGCGGGCCGGCATCGAGGCGGGCAAGGGCGCCGACCTCGCCGTCATCCTCTACACCTCCGGCACCACCGGCCGCCCCAAGGGCGTGATGCTGAGCTACGACAACGTGCTGATCTCGGCGCGCAACGGCAACGCCTTCGATCGGCTGGACGAGCATGACGAGGTGATCGCCTACCTGCCCATGGCCTGGGTCGGCGACCACATCTTCTCCTTCGCGCAATCCTATGCGGCGGGATTCTGCGTCAACTGCCCGGAAAGCCCCGAGACCGCCATCGACGACCGCCGCGAGATCGCGCCGACCTATTTCTTCGCGCCGCCGCGGGTGTTCGAGAACATGCTCACCTTCATCATGGTGCGCATGGCGGATTCCGGCCCCGTCAAGGCGCGCATGTTCGACTTCTTCCTCAAGGTCGCGCGCCGGTCCGGCGAGAAGATCCTGAACGGCGAGCGCGTGCCGGTGACCGACCGGCTGCTCTATGCGCTGGGGGAGGCGTTCGTCTACGCGCCGCTGAAGAACCGCATGGGGCTGTCCCGGCTCAAGGTCGGCTACACCGCCGGCGAGGCGATCGGGCCGGAGATTTTCCAGTTCTACCGCTCGCTGGGGCTGAACCTGAAGCAGCTCTACGGCCAGACGGAAGCCTCCGTCTACATCACCATGCAGCCGGACGGCGAGATCCGCGCCGACACGGTGGGGCGCGCGGCGCCGGACGTGGAACTGAAGATCGCCGAGAGCGGCGAGGTGCTGTTCAAGAGCCCCGGCGTGTTCGTCGGCTATTACAAGAACGAGGAGGCCACCGCCTCCACCAAGACACCCGACGGGTGGGTCAGGACCGGCGACGCCGGCTTCTTCGACACCACCGGGCACCTCAAGATCATCGATCGCGCCAAGGACGTCGGCAAGCTGACCGACGGCACCCTGTTCGCGCCGAAATACATCGAGAACAAGCTGAAGTTCTATCCCAACATCAAGGAGGCCGTGGCCTTCGGCGACGGCCGCGACAAGGTCTGCGTCATGCTCAACATCGACCTCGTCGCGGTGGGAAGCTGGGCGGAGCGCAACGACGTGGTCTACGGCTCCTACCAGGAGTTGGCGGCCCATCCCAAGGTCTACGAGATGATCGAGGGCCATGTGGACGAGGTGAACCGGGCGCTGGCCGGCGAGCCGATCATGTCCGGCGCGCAGATCTCGCGGTTCCTGGTGCTGCCCAAGGAACTGGACGCCGACGACGGCGAGCTGACGCGCACCCAGAAGGTCCGCCGCGGCTTCATCGCCGACCGCTACGCGCCGCTGGTCGCCGGCCTCTATGACGGCTCGCCGCGCGCGAGGATATCCACCGAGGTGACGTTCGAGGACGGCCGCAAGGGCATGCTGTCGGGCGACGTCGAGATCAGGGACATGAAGACCCATCCCGCCGTCGGCCGGGAGAAGGCGGCGTGAGGGCGCCGTCGGAGGACGGACGCGTGGTCGCCGGCGACGTGCTGCTGGCGGTGGACAACGTCTCGCTGTCGTTCGGCGGCGTGAAGGCCATCCGCGACGTGTCGTTCGACATCCGCAAGGGCGAGATCCGCGCGATCATCGGCCCCAACGGCGCCGGCAAGACGTCGATGCTCAACGTCATCAACGGGTTCTATCATCCGCAGCAGGGCCGCATCACCTTCCGCGGCGAGGCGCGCTCGAAGATGCGGCCCTATGTGGCCGCGAGCCAGGGCATCGCCCGCACCTTCCAGAACGTGGCGCTGTTCAAGGGCATGTCGACGCTGGACAACATCATGACGGGGCGCACCCTCAAGATGAATGTCGGCTTCTTCTGGCACCTGTTCCGCTACGGGCCGGCGCTGAACGAGGAGGTCGAGCACCGCCGCAAGGTGGAGGAGATCATCGACTTCCTGGAGATCGAGGCGATCCGCAAGACGCCGGTGGGCAAGCTGCCCTACGGGCTGCAGAAGCGGGTCGAGCTCGGCCGGGCGCTGGCCATGGAGCCGGAGCTGCTGCTGCTGGACGAGCCCATGGCGGGCATGAACCTGGAGGAGAAGCAGGACATGTGCCGCTACATCCTCGACGTGGCGGACCAGTTCGGCACCACCATCGCGCTGATCGAGCACGACATGGGCGTCGTCATGGACCTGTCGGACCGGGTGGTGGTGCTGGACTACGGCCAGAAGATCGCCGACGGCACCCCCGACGAGGTCAAGGCCAACCAGGCCGTCATCGACGCCTATCTCGGCGTGGCGCACTGAGGAACCGGCCATGGACATTCTCTTCCGCGTATTCGTCGAGCCGTTCGTCAGCATGGCGACCGCGCCCGACTTCCTCATACAGGTGCTGTGGGAGGGGCTGGTCTCCGGCGTGCTCTACGCCCTGATCGCGCTGGGCTTCGTGCTGATCTTCAAGGCCTCCGGGGTGTTCAACTTCGCCCAGGGCATCATGGTGGTGTTCGCGGCGCTGACGCTGGTCGGCCTGCACGAGGCGGGCGTTCCGGCCTATGTGGCGCTGGCGCTGACCATCGGCGTCATGTTCCTGCTGGCGGTGGGCGTCGAGCGGGTGATGCTGCGCCCGCTGGTGAACCAGCCCGACATCATCCTGTTCATGGCCACCTTCGGCCTGACCTACCTGCTGATCGGCTTCGGCGAGACCGTGTTCGGCGGCGAGCCGAAGGTGATGATCTCCGACGAGCTCGGCCTGCCGCGCGGCTCCACCACCTGGGAGGTGTTCGGCGGGCTGGTGATCTTCCAGCACATCGACGTGGCGGCCGCGATCATCGCCTCGATCATGGTGGCGGTGCTGGCCGTCTTCTTCAACAAGACCCGCATCGGCCGCGCGCTCCGGGCGGTGGCGGACGACCACCAGGCGGCGCTGTCTGTGGGCATCTCGCTGAACCAGATCTGGGTCATCGTGTGGTTCACCGCCGGCATCGTCGCGCTGGCCACCGGGATCATGTGGGGCGCGCGCTCGGACGTGTCCTTCGCGCTCCAGATCATCGCGCTGAAGGCGCTGCCCGTGCTGATCCTCGGCGGCTTCACCTCGGTGCCCGGCGCCATCGTCGGCGGCCTGATCATCGGGGTCGGCGAGAAGATCGGAGAGTTCTACTGGGGCCCGCTGGTCGGCGGCGGCATCGAGACCTGGCTCGCCTACCTCATCGCGCTCTTCTTCCTCATGTTCAGGCCGCAGGGCCTGTTCGGGGAAAAGATCATCGAACGGATCTGACGGAGTAGCCGCCTTGCTCTACCGCGAAGCTGGCCAGTTCAAGTCGACCTACGCCACCGACATGGCGGTGTTCCCGATCCGCCAGGACCGGATCGGCATCGCGCTCATCCTGCTGGTCGCGGTGACGCTGCCGCTGTGGGCGTCGAACTTCCTGATCCAGGCGGTCATGATCCCGTTCCTGGTGTTCTCGCTGGCCGCCATCGGGCTCAACCTTCTCACGGGCTATACCGGGCTGCTGTCGCTGGGCACCGGAGCGTTCATGGGGGTCGGCGCCTATGCCTGCTACAAGCTGACCACCTGGTTCCCGGACGTGAACATCGTCGCCTTCATCCTGGCGTCGGGGTTCGTGTCGGCCGCGGTCGGGGTGCTGTTCGGCCTGCCCTCGCTCAGGATCAAGGGCTTCTATCTGGCGGTGGCGACGCTGGCCGCGCAGTTCTTCCTGCAATGGTGCTTCAACCGGGTGCCGTGGCTCTACAACTACAACGTCTCCGGCGCCATCGAGGTGCCAGAGCGCACCATCTTCGGCTACATCGTCACCGGCGCGCGGGCGAGCGCGGAGGTCCGCTACTACGTGGTGCTGGCCATCGTCGTGCTGCTCACCTGGGTGGCGTCCAACGTCGTGCGCGGGCGGGTCGGACGCAGCTGGATGGCGGTGCGCGACATGGACATCGCCGCCGAGCTGATGGGCATCAAGCTGCTCAACGCCAAGCTGCTCGCCTTCGCGGTCTCGTCGTTCTACTGCGGCGTCGCCGGCGCCATGATGGTGTTCCTGTGGTACGCGACCGGCGCCGAATACGACGTCTTCAACATCAACCAGAGCTTCTTCATCCTGTTCATGGTGATCATCGGCGGGCTCGGCAGCCTGATCGGCTCGTTCTTCGGCGCCGCGCTGATCTACATCATGCCCATCGCGCTCGGCATCGTGCTGCCGCTGCTGCTGGATCCGTTCGGCATCCAGATCGGCTCGGCCTTCATCGAGCACATCCGCTTCATGCTGGTGGGCGCGCTCATCATCTTCTTCCTGATCGTGGAGCCGCACGGGCTGGCGAGCCTGTGGCGCACGGCCAAGCAGAAGCTCAGGGTCTGGCCGTTCCCCTACTGACGGGCGGCCGGCCGGGAGATCGGGGGACAATGGCGCCGGACAGCCGTCCGGCCCGGATCACAGACGAACGCAAAGTTCGCGCAGAAACATCTGATGGAGGAATGCCACGATGACTGCTAGCAGACTGACGAAGGGCCTGATCGCCGCCGCCTTCGCGGGCTCGGCGCTGTTGGCCGCGGCGCCCCAGGCGTCCGCGCAGGACGAGATCTACGTGCCGCTCCTGACCTACCGGACCGGGCCGTTCGCGGGCTCCGGCATACCCATCGCCGACGGCATGCACGACTATCTGAGGATGCTGAACGAACGCGACGGCGGCATCGGCGGCGCCAAGCTCGTGATCGAGGAATGCGAGACCGGCTACGACACCAAGAAGGGCGTCGAGTGCTACGAATCCATCAAGGGCAAGAACCCGGTGGTGGTGAACCCGTATTCCACCGGCATCACGCTGCAGCTCATCCCGCGCGCCGCGGTGGACAAGATCCCGATCCTGTCCATGGCCTACGGCCTGTCGGCCTCCGCTGACGGGGAGAACTTCCCCTGGGTGTTCATCCCGCCCGTGACCTACTGGGACGGCGCCTCCGTGTTCATCAAGTACGCGGCCGAGAAGGAAGGCGGGCTCGACAAGCTCAAGGGCAAGAAGATCGGGCTGATCCACCTCGACGCGCCGTTCGGCAAGGAGCCGATCCCGCTCCTGGAGGCGCTGGCCAAGGAGTACGGCTTCGAGCTGAAGCTCTATCCCATCGCCGCGCAGGACATGCAGAACCAGGGCTCTGTGTGGCTCAACATCCGCCGCGACCGGCCCGACTGGATCTACAACCAGGGCTGGGGCGCCATGAACCCGACCGCGGTCAAGGAGGCGATCCGCAACGGCTTCCCCATCGAGAAGCTGATGGGCGTGTGGTGGGCCGGCGGCGATGACGACGCCCGCGCGGGCGGCGACCAGGCCAAGGGCTACAAGGCCCTCAGCTTCCACGCCAACGGCGCCGACTTCCAGGTGATGCAGGACATCAAGACCCATGTCGTCGACAAGGGCCTGTCCAAGTATCCCAAGGAGAAGTTCGCGGACAACCTCTACAGCCGCGGCGTCTACAACTCGATGCTGATCGCCGAGGCGATCCGCACCGCGCAGGAGCTGACCGGCAGGAAGGCCGTCACCGGCGAGGACGTCCGGCGCGGCCTGGAAAGCCTGAACATCGACGAGGCGCGCCTCAAGGAGATGGGCATGGAGGGCTTCGCCGCCCCCGTGAAGATCACCTGCGCCGAGCACAGCGGCCACCACAAGATGTTCGTCGCCGAGTGGGACGGCACCCGCTACACCCAGGGCACGGACTGGATGGAGCCCATGGCCGACAAGGTCGTGCCGCTGATCGACAGCGCATCGGCCGAATACGTGAAGTCCAACACCGGCTGGCCGAAGCGCACCGAGGCCTGCGACAGCCCCTCGTGAACCGCTGACGACAACCGGCCGGCCCCGCCGGGGCCGGCCGAACCCGCCGCCGGGAGAAACGCCATGAGTGCAGCCGCCGACGCAATCGCGACGCCCGTGACGGCGCCGGACACGGTGCTGTCCGTCAACAATGTCGAGGTGATCTACGATCACGTCATCCTGGTGCTGAAGGGCGTCTCGCTGACGGTTCCCAAGGGCGGCGTCGTCGCGCTGCTGGGGGCCAACGGCGCCGGCAAGTCCACCACGCTGAAGTCGATCTCCAACCTGATCCGGGCCGAGCGCGGCGAGGTCACCAAGGGCTCCATCGAGTTCATGGGCCAGCGCGTGGACGGCCTCACGCCCAACGAGCTGGTCCGGCGCGGCTGCATCCAGGTGATGGAGGGGCGCCACTGCTTCGGCCATCTCTCCATCGAGGAGAACCTGCTGACCGGCGCGTTCACCCGCAAGGACGGCCGCGGCGCCATCGCGGCGGACCTGGAGATGGTCTACGACTACTTCCCGCGCCTGCGCGAGCGACGCGGCTCCCAGGCCGGCTACACCTCCGGCGGCGAGCAGCAGATGTGC
>JAEWEX010000417.1 GCA_023389135.1 Pseudomonadota bacterium
GGTGAACACCATCGACGAGCATCTCGACATGCTCATGGTGTGCCACCACCTCGACCCGTCGATTTCGGAGGACCTCGCCTTCGCCGAGAGCCGCATCCGCAAGGAGACCATCGCCGCGGAGGACATCCTCCACGACATGGGCGCGTTCTCCGTCATATCGTCCGACAGCCAGGCCATGGGCCGCGTCGGCGAGGTGCTGATCCGCACCTGGCAGACCGCGGACAAGATGAAGAAGCAGCGCGGCCGCCTCGCCGGCGAGACCGGCGACAACGACAATCTTCGCGTCCGCCGCTACATCGCCAAATACACCATCAACCCCGCCATCGCGCACGGCCTGTCGAAGCACATCGGCTCGGTGGAAACCGGCAAGCTCGCCGACCTCGTGCTGTGGACGCCCGCCTTCTTCGGGGTCAAGCCGGACCTGGTGATGAAGGGCGGCGTCATCGCGGCCGCGCCCATGGGCGACCCCAACGCGTCGATCCCGACGCCGCAGCCGGTCCATTACAGGTACATGTTCGGCGCATATGGAAAGGCGCGCACCGGCTCCTCCCTGACCTTCGTCTCGGCCGCCGCGCTGGCAGACGGCCTCGCCGCGCGGCTCGGCACCGCCAAGCCCATGGTGGCGGTGGAAAACACCCGCAACATCGGCAAGAAGGACATGGTGCTGAACGACGCGACGCCGGAGATCGAGGTCGATCCGGAGACCTACGACGTCCGCGCCGACGGCGAGTTGCTCACCTGCGAGCCGGCCACCGTGCTGCCCATGGCGCAGCGCTACTTCCTGTTCTGAGAGGCCTGCAGCGATGCCGTGCAGACTACCGTGATCCGCGCCACCACCATCGTCCGCCGCGCCGCCGTGAAGCCCGAGAGGATCGCGGACCGGCTGACGCTCGACCATGGCGACCGCCACCGCCGCCGCGTCGCGCTCACCGGCGAGGGCGGCCTTGCCTTCCTGCTGGATCTGGCGGAGGCGACGGTCCTGGAGGATGGCGACGCGGTGAAGCTCGATGACGGTCGGCTGGTGGAGGTGCGCGCAGCACCCGAACGGCTGATCGAAGTGAAGGCCGCGACGCCGCTGCGCCTCATGAAGCTCGCCTGGCACATCGGCAACCGCCACATCCCCTGCGAGATCACGGCTGACGCGCTCTACATCGCCGACGACCACGTCCTCATGGAGATGGTGCGCGGGCTTGGCGGATCGGCGGAGATCGTCATCCGTCCGTTCAGGCCGGAGCGCGGTGCCTACGACCATGGCGGGCATGGGCATGGGCATTGATCCGAACCACATCCTCGACGTCATCCCGGCCGGAGCGAAGCGGAGAGCCGGGATGACAGGCAGCGGTCTCGTCCCATGACCACCCCCCTGCTCCCGCTGATGGCATGGCTGTCGCCGACCTACCCGGTCGGCGGCTTCGCCTATTCGCATGGGCTGGAATGGGCCGCGGAGGCGGGCGACGTCACGGACGAGGCGAGCCTGCGCGGGTGGCTCGGCGACCTGCTGGAGCTCGGCGCCGGGCGCTCCGACGCCATCCTGCTCGCCCATGCCCATCGGGCAGCGCTGGCGGACGACGGACAGGCGCTGGCGGCGGCCAACGAGCTGGCGCTGGCGCTGGCGCCGTCGGCGGAACTGCATCTGGAGACGAGCCAGCAGGGCCGGAGCTTCCTGTCGGCCACCCTCGCGGCCTGGCCCCACCCGCGGCTGTCGTCGCTCGCCCCCGAGCTGGGGCCGGAGGTCGCCTACCCCGTTGCGGTCGGCCTCGCCGCGGCGGCGCATGGGGTGCCGCTGGCGGCCGCCTGCGAGGGCTACCTGTTCGCCGTGGCGCAGAACCTCGTCTCGGCGGCGGTGCGGCTGTCCATCACCGGGCAGACCGGCGGCATCCGCATCATGGCGGCGCTGACGCCGCTGATCCGGAGCACGGCCCGCGCCGCGCCGGCGCTCACGCTCGACGACACCGGCGGCGCCACCTTCCGCGCCGATCTCGGCACGCTCGCCCACGAAACCCAGTATACGAGGCTGTTCCGCTCATGACCTCCTCCCGCAACGGCCCGCTGCGCGTCGGAATCGGCGGCCCGGTCGGCTCCGGCAAGACGGCGCTGATGGAAGCGCTCTGCAAGTCGTTCCGCGACCGCTACGACATCTGCGCCATCACCAACGACATCTACACCAAGGAGGATGCCCGGCTGCTGACGGTGGCAGACGCGCTTCCCATCGAGAGGATCATGGGCGTGGAGACCGGCGGCTGCCCGCACACCGCGATCCGCGAGGACTGCTCCATCAACCTCGCCGCGGTGGCCACCATGCGCGAGAGGTTCCCCGAACTGGACATCGTCCTGATCGAATCCGGCGGCGACAATCTCGCGGCCACGTTCTCGCCCGAGCTGGCGGACCTGACGATCTACGTGATCGACGTCGCCGGGGGCGAGAAGATCCCGCGCAAGGGCGGCCCCGGCATCACCCGCTCCGACCTTCTCGTCGTCAACAAGATCGACCTGGCCCCGCTGGTCGGCGCCGATCTCGGCATCATGGAAGACGACACCAGGCGCATGCGTCCGACCCGTCCCTACGTGTTCGCCAACATCCGCGGCGGGATCGGGGTCGGGACCGTCGCCCGCTTCATCGAAACCGCCGGCGGCCTCACCGCCTCTGCCTGAAGGTCCGGCGCCCTGCCGCGCAGGCGCCGGGCCCGCGCCACACGACATTCCCCAACCTCCCGCGACCCACCGGAGACGTGACATGCCCCTTCCCCGACTTGCCCTCGCCGTGCTCATCGCCCTCGCCGCGACCCCCGCCCTGGCCCATACCGGACATGGCGACACCGAGGCCTTCACCTCCGGGCTGGCGCACCCGCTGTTCGGGCTCGACCACCTGCTCGCCATGGTCGCCGTGGGGCTCTGGGCCGGGCTGATCGGCGGCAGCGCCCTTTGGGCGTGGCCGGCCGCGTTCGTCGGCGTCATGGCCGTCGGCGGCGCGCTCGGCATGGCGGGCGTCGCCCTGCCGGGGGTCGAGCCGCTGATCGTCGGCTCGGTGATCGCCATCGGCCTGCTCACCGCCCTGGCGGCCCGGCCGGCCGTGGCGCTGGGCGCGGCGGTCTGCGGGGTGTTCGCGCTGGCCCACGGCCATGCCCACGGCACCGAGATGCCTGCGGCGGCGAGCGCCGCGGGCTACGCGCTCGGCTTCGTCATCTCCACCGCATTTCTCCACGGTGTGGGCATTGCCATCGCACGGGTGGGCGAAGCCCGCCCGCTCGCGGTGCGCGCGGCCGGAGGCGCGGTCGCCTGCCTGGGCGTCGCCCTGGTGGCCGGAGTGCTGTAGAAACGGGCCATGACGGCCCGTGCCCTTCGCCCGCTGTTCGCCGGCCTCGCCGCGCTCGCCATGGCGGCCGGCCCGGCGCCGGCACAGGATGCGCGGTCGGAGATCGAGGCGGCCATCGTCGAGGCCTTCCGCGGCGACACGGCGGCGGCGGCGGCCCGCCTGGACACCCTCCTGCCGGAACTGCGGGCCGGCGGCGCGGCGGACGACCTCGCCGACGCGCTGTTCGTCAAGGTCGCCACCGGCGATGCCGGCGCCCTCGTCGAACTCTATCTGCGCGCCGCCGTCGATGGCGACGACGGCCGGCTGGAACTGAT
>JAEWEX010000418.1 GCA_023389135.1 Pseudomonadota bacterium
CTGCCCGGGCTCAGCGCCTTCGCCCGCGACGGGGAGGGCCGGGTGTTCCACACCTATTCCAGCTATGCGCGGGGCTTCGAGCAGGCGCTCGGCACGCTGATGCTGCTCGACCGCGCGCCCAAGGGCCGCAACGAGGGCGCAACCATGGGTTTCGTGAAGCGCCACGACGAATACGGGGCGAGCCCGGCGGCCGCCTGCTGCCACGCGGCCGAGTGAGGAGGAAAACCCATGAAGCACGGCGATTTCTGCTGGTACGAGCTGTACAGCGACGATCTCGATGCCTCCAAGGCGTTCTACGAGACGCTGGTGGGCTGGCGCGTCGAGGACAGCGGCATGCCGGGCCAGGATTACTGGCTGGCCAAGGCCGGCGACACGGCGGCGGCGGGCATGATGCGGCTGCCGCCGGAGGCGAAGGCGGCGGGCGCGCGGCCGGGATGGAGCGGGGTGGTGGCGGTGGACGACGCCGACGACGCGGCGCAGCGGATCGTCGAGCTGGGCGGCCGGGTGCATCACGGTCCGCAGGACATTCCCGGCGTCGGCCGCTTCGCCAGCGCCACCGACCCGCAGGGCGCGCCCTTCACCATCCTGCGCGGCGAGGGCGGCGGGGCCGCGCCGGTGCGGCCGGGAGAGGCCGGCCATGTGGGCTGGCGCGAGCTCTATGCCAAGGACTGGGAGCCAGCCTTCACCTTCTACGCCGCGCTGTTCGGCTGGAAGAAGGCCGAGGCGATGGATATGGGCCCCATGGGCACCTACCAGATGTTCTCACACGGCGCCGAGGCCATCGGCGGCATGATGACCGCGCCGCAGCCGATGCCGCCCGCATGGATCTACTACATCGCCGTGGAGGAGTTCGACGCCGGCATGGCGCGGGCGAACGCTGCGGGCGCGACCGTGGTGTTCGGCCCGCAGGAGGTGCCTGGCGGGGTGTTCATCTTCCATGGCGTCGACCCCACCGGGGTGGCGTTCGCGGTGGTGGGCCCGCGCAAGGGGTGAAATGCGTCCGTGTCATCCCGGAAACGGCGCAGCCGTTATCCGGGATCCAGGAACACAGTCATTGCCGGATGACGCGGTGTTCCTGGGCTCCGGGCGCCGCTTCGCGGCCCCGGAATGACAGAGGGGTCTTGCATTCGAGACGGCGGATTCGCCTGCTACCCTCCGCCCATGATCGCGCCCGACATCACATCGTGCCGTGCCACGATTGCAGCCGCCTTTCCCGACCTCGCCGACGACCGCCTCACCGTGCTGGATGCGGGCTGGGACAGCATCGCGATCGAGGCCGGCGGTCTGATCTTCAAGTTCCCCCGTCACGAAGCCGCGGCGGGGCGGCTGCGGCGGGAGGCGCGCGTGCTGGCGGCGCTCGGGCCCGCCGTCACCATGGCGCTGCCGGACATGACGCTGCATCCGGGTCCGCCGGAATTCAGCCGGCACGCCATGCTTCCGGGCTCCCATCTCCTCGCCGCCGATTACGAACGGCTGGGCGAGGGCGCGCGGCAGGCGCTGGCCGAGCGCCTCGCGCGGCTCTATGCCGAGCTCCACGCCGTGGACGGGGATGCGATGCGGGCGGCGGGCGCCGAGCCTGTGCACCAATGGATCGAGCCGGAACAAATCCTCGACCGGCTCGGCGGGCGGCTGGCGCCCGATCTGGACCGCTTCATGCGCGAGACCGTCGCGGCGTGGCGCGCGCTGCCGCCGGACCCCCATGGCGACACCTTCGGCTGGTTCGACGGCCATGGCTGGAACATGGCGTTCGACCGTGCGGCCGGGCGGCTCGCGGGCGTCTACGATTTCGGCGACAGCGGCTTCGGACCGCTGCACCGCGAGTTCGTCTATCCGAACTGGATCTCGCGCGACCTGACCGCGCGCATCGTCGCGCGCTACGAGGCGCTGACGGGGCGCGCCATCGACCGTGGCCGCGTCGAGCTGCTGTCGGGGGTGCTGCGGCTGTCGGAGGCCGCGGAATATTGCGACGACCCGGAGCATGCCCCCGCCATGCTGGGCCATGTGGCGGCATGGGCGGCGGGATAGGGGGCGGCTGCGCACACGCCGTCTTTCGTTCGCATGGCGCGGAGATGCCGCGGCCTGCGGCCATCCCGTTCGAGGCTGCGCCATGCGATAGAAAGACCGGCTGCGCGCAGGCGGGCGGGAACTGAGCTGCCCTGATCCACTCACCCCGCCAGCCGCTGCCCCACCAGCAGGCAGCCCGAGGCCAGCAGCAGCAGCGTGACGATGCGGCGGAAGCTGGCCTCGGAGATGCCCAGATAGGCCCGCACGCCGACGAAGGCGCCGGCGGCCACCGCCGGCACCGCCACCAGCGCGTGGGACGCCACCTCGCCGTCGATCCGGCCGCTGGCCAGCATCACCACGAAGGCGAGGCTGAGGATCACCAGGTTGAACGGCTGGTAGCGCGCGCGCTGCTCGTCGCCGGGCAGGCCGCGCAGCTGCAGCCACACGATGGGCACCGGCGCCGACAGGCCGGCATAGCCGCCGAGCAGGCCGCCGAAGAACCCGGCCAGCCGGTCGCGGAAGCCGTGGCCGTGGGGCCCGGGCACCAGCCGCTGCGGGCGCAGGAGCTGGACCAGCGAATAGCCCACCAGGAACACGCCGACGGTGAGCGGCAGGTAGTCCGACGGCGCCAGCGCCAGCAGCGCCACGCCGGCGGGAACGCCCACGACGCCGCCGGAGATCAGCGGCATGGCGCGCCGCCAGCCCAGCGTGCCGCTGAGCCGGGCATGGCCGACCACCTGCGCCGCCACCGAGCACACCACGATCAGCGGCGGCACCACCTGCGGCGGCAGGACGAAGAACCAGAACCCCGCCACGATGAGCCCGGTGCCGAAGCCGGCGAAGCCCGTGACGAAGCCGGCCAGCAGGGCGCCGGCAAACACGATCAGGGGCTCGGACAGGGCGGCGAGGTCTGGCACTGGGACGGCCGGGCGGTTGGCGGCGGCGGGGGCGGGCGGCCGCCATCCTGAACCGTTCCGGCCGCCGCGTCACGGGCCAGCGACGGCCAAGGCGTGGTGCCAGGGGCGGGCGGCCGTCCCGGCCGCGCAGCTTCGGGTGGTTGCGGGGCGCATGGTTATCGAGGACGATCGGCGCGGCCTTGTCGGGGGCAATCCCGGCATCTTGGCGTCGAGAAGGCGGATGAACCCTGATGGCGATGGCGCTGCATGCTGCCGTGACGGCGGCGCTGGGCGACGAGCGCCCGGCATGAGCGCGCCGGCCCGACCGCCGTCCTTCTTCAATGCGATGACCGGGGCGGATGTGCCCTACCCGGAGGCCCTGCGCGAGCCGGGCTTTCTGCTGGACGACCTCGCGGGGGACGTGAAGATCTGGCCGTACTGGCTGCTCGACGACGACAGCCAGCGCCGGATCACGCTGACGCTCGTCGAGCACGTCCGCGAGCAGCGGGCGGTGATCGGCTTTGCCGTCGACGGTGTTTCCGGCACCGTCACCGCGACGCCCGACCCGTCGGGGTACCTGCGGATCGCGGTAGAGGCGGGTGGCGCGGTGTTCCTCGCCGCCTATGTCGAACGCATCTGGGAGGAGTACGAACTGTGGCCGCCGGGCGCGGTGGCGGCGTTCGGCGCGGAGGCGCCCGGCCGCATGGGCAAGCACCGCAGCTGGGTGTCGATTTCGGCGGCGGGCTGGCCGGCGCTGGCCGCCATCGCCAACAGGAACGGCTGGCTGAACGTGAAGCAGCTGGAGGAGAGGGCGGAGGCGGATCGGGCGGAGTGAGCGCCGCGCCCATCCTTCACGAGCGTCCTAGCTGGCGCCGACCTTGCGGGCGAGATCGTGGTTCAGCGCCGTCTCGAAGGCGGTCTTCAGGTCCGGCTGGCGCGCGAACAGCACGCGCAGCGCCTTGACGTCCCATTCCACATACCGCGCGCCCTCCGACAGGGCGACGGTGGCCGTGGCCGGGCAGTCCAGCAGCCAGGCCACCTCGCCGATGAACAGGCCCGGCCGCACCGGGAACGAGCGCTCGCCCTTGCGGATGTCGATGCCGCCGTCCACCACGAAGAACAGGCTTTGCGGCTGCTCGCCCTCCACCGTCAGGACGGTCTCGGCCGCGGCGGTGCGCCAGCCCGCGCCGCGCATCAGGCGGCGGAACTGGCCCGGCGTCAGCATGTGCAGCACCCCGGCCAGCTTGCGCTCGTCGCCGGTGAGCGCGCCGTGGCGGCGGTCACGGTAGAGCAGCACGATGACGAAGACATTGGAGACCAGGAACACGGTCGACCACAGGATGGCGTGCCATTGCGGCGAGGGGCCCGCCAGCAGGTAGTAGGCGATGTAGAAGCCGGTCCCGGCCAGCAGGAACTGGCGCAGCACGAGCTGCCTGCGGGACAGGTAGCCGAACACCTGCAGCACGCCGGCCACATGCACCAGCATGGCCGCATCCAGTACGCCAGACAGCAAGACCAGTCCCTCCGGGCCGCGCGCCGCCGCAGGGCGCGGAGGCCGCACGCGCCGCATTCCCGCCAGGCGAGCATAGCGGTTCACGCGCTCCGGGAAAGTGCACGCTGGATGGAAGGCGGGGGAGTGGCGGCCGCCGGCCCGGCCAAGGAACCGTTGGCAGCGCCACCAATCGGGTCGAATCTTGTTTTTGTTTTGTTCCCTTCTTATAGGAGTAACTCCTATCTCGGCTGAGTCGCGGAGGTACAGCGGTGAAGAAGCGGATCGAGAATTGGAATAGGCTATTTGCACACCAGAATATAAAATCAGATCAGGCTGAGACCAATCAGCTAAGAATGATTGATTTTCCTGATGTTCGATCTCTAGAGGATAAATTGCTTATATACGGTGATCGGAGAGGCGATCTCCCGCCTGAATTTACACTTTTTGTGGATGAAGTGTCGAAAATAATATTTGGAATTACAAGTCTAGATACACATTTTAATCCTCCTGAAGATTACGATTATCTTTCCATGAAGTCAGTAAGACGAATCACGATTAATGAGGAATGGCAGCGCTTTGATCGAAAATTTCGAACAAGTGGTCAAAGTGACGAGCAGATCGCAGAAATTATGCTGGAGCTTGGCCTGGATTTTAGGGACGATAGGGGGCGACCGCTGCGTTGCACCAAGCTTCTTTGTCGACAAGCGGAAGCAGCGGCAAGAAAAATCTGTGGAAAAATGCCGCGTGTTTCCGATCTCAAGTTGAACTCCTGGGCAAGCAAATTGGAGCGAGAAGCACGAGAGTTTCGGAACAGATCCGCGCGGTCACGATAAAACGATGAATTCTAGTCCAGCGATGCTCCTCATCCAAAAATCCATCTTCGCCGACTACCACCAGTTCTATCTCGCCGATGATGCGGCCGAGCCCGACGCCGCGGCGCTTGTCACGCCCGAGGCGCTTGCCGCGCGGCTGCTGGCCTGGCCGTCGGGGCTGGCGATGTTCACCGCCCGGAACATGGAGGTCGAGGTCTCGGTGCATCTGCACGGGACGCGGCCGGCGCTCGACCTGGGCGGCGCGGACCATGCGGTGGAGGCGGGGTTCTCCGCGCCGTCCGGGCGGCTGGCGGTGGCGGGCTGCACGGATTACTGGCCCGATGCGGCGCGGGTCGACGTGCCGGCGGGGCCGATGTCGGCGCTGGTGGTGTTTTCGGGGCTCGGCACCGTGAGCGCCGACGGGCTCGACGGCGATGACTGCTATGCGGTCCATCTGTGGCCCGGAGCGGCGCAGGGCGTCAGGGTCGTGAAGGCGTTTGACGCCCCCGCCTGATCCGCGCTACCCGCCCGCCAGCAGCCTCGTCGCCGCGTCCCCGTCCAGCGGTTTCGAGAAATAGAAGCCCTGGGCGTAGCCGCAGCCCATCTCGGTGAGCTGGGCGACGTGGCTCGCGGTCTCCGCGCCCTCGGCCACCACGTCCATCTCCAGGTTGCGGGCGAGGTCGAGGATCGTGCGGATGATCTCGCGGCCGTCGGCCTTGGTCTGCAGCGCGGCCACGAAGGAGCGGTCGATCTTCAGCGTGTCGAACGGCAGCTGGTGGAGGTAGCTGAGCGAGGAATAGCCGGTGCCGAAATCGTCGATGGAGACGCGCACGCCGAAGGCGCGCAGCCGCTCCAGGATGGCGATGGTGCGGCCCGCATCCTGGATGGTGACGCTCTCGGTGATCTCCAGCCGCACGGTCTGCGGCGGGCAGCCCGCGCGCGAGACCGCGTCGATCACGGTCTCCACGAAATCCGGCTGGTGGAACTGCCGCGGCGAGACGTTGACGCTCATGGACAGCGGCGTCTCGCGCGGGTGCTCGCGCTGCCAGCGGGCCAGCGTCGCGAAGGCCTCGCGCATGACCCAGGCGCCCAGGAAGACGATCAGGCCTGTGTCCTCGGCGATGGCGATGAACTCGCCCGGCGGCACCACCTCGCCGCTGGCGCGGCGCCAGCGCACCAGCGCCTCGAAGCCGACCAGCCGCTCCGCGCCCAGCGCGACGATGGGCTGGTAGTGCAGCACGAACTCCTGGCGCCGCAGCGCGCCGCGCAGGTCGCTCTCGATGGCGAGGCGCTTCATGGCGCTGGCGTGCAGGCTCTGGTCGAACAGCTCGACCCGGGCGCGGCCCTCGGTCTTGGCGCGGTACATGGCGAGGTCGGCGTCGCGCATGATCTCGGCGGCGCCGTCATGGGCGGTGGCGGAGGAGGCGACGCCGATGGAGGCGGAGGTGTAGACCTCCTGGCCGTCGATCTCCACGGGGCGGGCGAGCGCGGCCTGGATGCGGCCGGCGACCTCGACCGCCACGCCCTCGTGGTCGATCTCCTCCAGCAGCACGGTGAACTCGTCGCCGCCGAGGCGCGCCAGCGTCGCCACCGCGCCGAGGTCGGCCGCCGCCGCCTCCAGCACCGCGGCCAGCCGGCGCGCGATGTCGGACAACAGCGTGTCGCCGGCGGCGTGGCCGAGGCTGTCATTGACCAGCTTGAAGCGGTCCAGGTCCACGAACAGCACGGCGAAGCCGGCGGATTCCGGACGCCGGCGGGCGACCGCCACCGCGCGCTCCAGCCGGTCCATGAACAGCAGCCGGTTGGGAAGGCCGGTGAGCGGGTCGTGGGTGGCGTCGTGGATCAGCTTCTGCTCGGCGCGGGCGCGCTCCATGACGCGGCCGAGCTGGGTGCCGATCTGGGCCATCACCGCCAGCAGGGCGGCGTCGGGCTCCATGCGCTCGCGGAAGAAGAACTCCATCACCGCCATGACGTCGCTGCCCGCCAGCACAGGGAAGGCGAAGGCGGCGTGCAGGCCGCAGCGCTGCGCGACGGCCGCGCGCGGGAAGTTGGGGTCGGTGGTGACGTCGACGATCCAGGCGGCGCGTCCGCTCTCCAGCACGCGGCCGGGAAGGCCGGTGCCGCGTGCGAAGCTCATGCGCCGGCTGGTCTCGATGAAGGCGTCGAGCCTGGTGCCCTCTGCGGCGTGGAAGATGCCGGCGGGCAGCAGGCGGCCGGGATCGCGGGGGCTCAGCGTGTAGACATTGCCGAACAGCCAGCCGGTATGCCCGCAGATCGCCTCCACGGCGAAGCGCAGGGTCTCGTCCACCGTGCGGCTCTCATTGGCGCGGGTGGCGATGGTCTCCATGAGCGCGAGGCGGCGCTGGTTCTCGTACAGCTCCGACAGGCCGCGCTCGGCGATGGCCTCAGCCTCGATGCGGGCGTGGCGCTCGCGCTGCAGGCGCTTCTCCAGCTTCAGGATCTTCAGGCTCAGCTCCACCGCGGTGTCCGCGGCGGGCGCCGGGGCCGTGGCGGGGGCGGGCGCGGGGTGGCTCACTGCACCCACCTGATTTCCATGAGGCGTTTTTCCGCGCCGTGGTTCATGCAGGCGTGGTGCTCGATGGTCACCTCCTCGCAGAAGATGTTGGAGGCGCCCTTCACGAAGCCATGGGCGAGGTCGCACATGCGCCGCGACGAGCCGTAGCCCATGGTGACGCTGCCGCCCTCGCCCTCGCGGAAATGGAAGAACGGGCAGCTGGCGCCGGCATAGAGCTTACGCACCTCCGGATGGATGATGCTGTTGACGCTCAGCACGAAGCTGCGCGACGAGGTGTGCTTGTCGAACAGCGCCGGATAGCGCTCCTTGAGCACCGGCATGGCGCGCTCGCCGAACCAGCGCAGCACGTCGGCGGGCGTCATGCCGAGCCTTGCCGCCGCGGCGTTCACCAGCGCCACGATCTCGTCGTCGGAATAGTTGCCGAGCGAGGTGTAGGCCCCCTGGACATCCGCGTGGTCCAGCAGATCGTCCCACATCTCCGCGCCGAATTCGCGCAGAACCGCCTCCTCGAGGAGGTTGAAGACAACGCCCTTCATCGGGTCCCCCGGCGCATACGGACCCACAGGCGGGACCACGGCACGAGCATCTGAGTAGGATCGAAAGCCTGATCATCGCGTTAACGCTCGCAGCGCGCCGCGAAGAATAGTTTGGCGGGATCGGGAAGGTTCCAGCGTAGAGAAATGAAATTTACTTGAACGACCGGGATAATGCGAGGTCAGGCCGGCGCGGTCCGGGAAAACGGGGGACGCCTTTCGCGCGACTGCGCGCCGGCCATTCCCACACCGGACGGATGCGCCCATAATCGGTCGCCCACCTCCCCGTTCGCCTCCCGGCCCGCCGCTGCCCATGGACCCCGCGCTGATCTGGATTCCGGCGACGCTGATGGCCGCCGCCGCGCAGACCGCGCGCAACGCCATGCAGCACCGGCTCACCGCCACGCTCGGCACCATCGGCGCGACGCAGGTGCGCTTCCTCTACGGGCTGCCGTTCGCGCTGCTGTTCCTCGGCGTGCTGGCCGCCGTCACCGGCGAGGCGGTGCCGGCCCAGAACGCGGCGTCGCTCGGCTGGGCGTTCGCCGGCGCCATCGCGCAGATCACCGCCACCGCGCTGATGCTGTCGGCCATGCATGCGCGCTCGTTCGGCGCGGCCATCGCCTACACCAAGACCGAGCCGGTGCAGGTGGCGGTGTTCGGGCTGGCGATCCTCGGCGATCCGCTGACGCCGTTCAGCGCCGCCGCCATCGTCATGGCAACCGCCGGCGTGGTGCTGCTGTCGGGCAGGGGCGGTGCGGGCGGAGACGGGTCGCGGCTGGCCCGGCTCGGCCCGGCCGCCATGGGGATCGCCGCGGGCGCGTGCTTCGCGCTGGCGGCGGTGGCGTTCCGGGGCGCCATCAACGCGCTGCCCGAGGGGTCGTTCGCCATGCGCGCGACCGTCATGCTGTCGGTGTCGCTGGCGATACAGACCGCGGTGCTGCTGGCTTGGCTGCTGGCGCGCGACCGCGCGGCCCTGACCGGCAGCTTCAGGATCTGGCGCGCCTCGCTGTTCGCCGGCTTCATGGGGGCGGTGGCGTCGCAATGCTGGTTCATCGGCTTCGCCACCACCACGGCGGCCAATGTGCGCACGCTCGGCCTGGTGGAGGTGCTGTTCGCGGCCGCGGTGTCGCGCCGGCTGTTCGCGCAGTCGATCTCGCCGCGCGAATGGGCCGGCTACGCCATGGTCTGCTTCGGCGTCGCGCTCCTGGTGATCCACGCGCCGTGAGGGGAGGGGGTCACCCCGTCCCCTCGAAGGCCCGCCGCAGCGGTTCGATCTCCAGCTTGACCATCGTCAGCATGGCCTCGGTCATGCGGCGGACCTTCTCCTTGTCGGGGTCCTTCAACATTTCGGTCAAGGCGCGCGGGACGATCTGCCAGGTGACGCCGAAGCGGTCGGTCAGCCAGCCGCACTGCATGGCGGCGCCGCCCTCCAGCAGGGCGGCCCACAGCCGGTCGATCTCGGCCTGGTCGTCGCAGGCGACCATCAGCGAGATCGCGGGCGTGAACCTGAAGAACGGGCCGCCGTTCAGCGCCTCATATGTGCTGCCGGCCAGCGTGAACTCGATGGCCATGAGGTCGCCGGGCTGTCCGCCCGGCGTCTCCACGGTATAGGGCAGCATGGCGTCGATGCGGCTGTCGGGCAGGAGCGAGACGTAGAACCGGACCGCCTCCTCCGCATTGCCGTCGAACCACAGGCAGGGGCTGACCTTCTGCATCAGACCCGCTCGCCCTCGTCCACCAGCATGGTGAAGCCGCCATAGATCATGCGCTTGCCGTCGAACGGGGCGTCGCTGCCCATGGTCATGTTGCCGTCGCCCTTCATCTTCTCGTAGGCCGCCATGCGGACCTCCTTCGAGGGCCAGACGATCCAAGAGAACACGACGACCTCGTCGCCGGTCGCCTTCACGGCGCCCTTGAAGTCGGTGACCTTGCCGTCGGGCACGTCGTCGCCCCAGCACTCCACCAGGCGCTGCGCGCCGTAGCCCTTGAACATGGTCCAGGCCTCCGCCGCCATCTTGCGGTAGGCCTCCTTGTTGCCCGCGGGGACCGGGACAACGAAACCGTCGACGTAGCTCATGATGCCTTCCTCCGTTCATGGCCGGCGCGCCGCTTCGGGCCGCCTGCCTGCCTTGCCCCTTTGACGTGGATACCGGAATAAGTTACAAAAGACAACCATGAAGTCAGAAAAAATAACTAATGCGGCGCGGCGGCGTTACGACGACGCCTGCGGCACGGCGCTGGGGCTCGACCTCGTGGGCGAGCGCTGGGCGCTGCTGGTGATGCGCGAGCTGATGCTGGGCCCCAAGCGCTTCGGCGACCTGCGGGCGGACCTGCCCGGCATCAGCGCCAATGTGCTGACCCAGCGGCTGGAGGGGCTCGAGGCCTCCGGCCTGCTGCGCCGTCGCCGCCTGCCGCCGCCGGCGTCGGCGCGGGTCTACGAGCTCACGCCGTGGGGCTACGAGGTGGAGCCCGTGATCCGCGAGCTCGGACGGTGGGCGGTGCGCTCGCCGGAGCACGACCCCGCGATGCCGCTCAGCGCCGCCTCGCTGATGCTGTCGTTCCGCACCATGTTCGACCCCGCCCGGGCGGGCGATTTCCGTGCGCGCGTCGGCTTCCGCCTGGATGGCGAGACATTCGAGGTCCGCATTGCCGACGGGCGGCTGGCGGCGGGGCGAGGGGAGGCCGAAGGCGCGGCCGCGACGTTCTCCGGCACGGCGCGGGCGGTCGCGGCCGCCGTCTATGGCGGCCAGCCCGTGGCGGCGCTTGAGGCTGCCGGCATGCTGGTCCTGACGGGCGACCGCGACGTCGCGGCGCGGTTCGCCACGCTGTTCCCGCTGCCGCCCAAGGTGGGCCGGGACGACGTGACGTAGCGGACGGACCGGCTCCGAGGGGAGGGACCGTGACGCCGTCGCCCGCGTCGCGGCAGCAGACCTTTCCCGGTAACGATCGCGTGATTGCCATAACTACAGCGTGGAACTGCGCCATTTCGCTGCCCAAGGGCGGACAAGCGCCCGGTCCAGCCGCGACATCCAGCACGACAGCGAGGAGCCCATGCCAACAGCATCCGCCCGTTTCACGACCCGCAGCCTGATCGCCGCCGCCATGGCGGCCGGGATCGCGCTGCCGGCCTTCGCCCAGGACGAGCCGGGCCGCTACGCCGACGCCGCCGGGGGGCTGACCCTCGACGTTCCCTTCGTTCCGACCCCGCCCGACATGGTGAAGCGGATGCTGGAGGTCGCCGAGGTGACGGCCGACGACTACGTGATGGATCTCGGCTCCGGCGACGGCCGCATCGCGGTGGCCGCGGCCCGCGACTTCGGGGCCCGGGCGCTGGGCGTCGACCTCGATCCCAAGCGCGTGGCCGAGGGCGAGGAGAACGCCAAGGAGGCCGGCGTCTCCGACAAGGTGGAGTTCCGCGTCCAGAACCTGTTCGAGACCGAACTGGAGGAGGCCGACGTCATCACCATGTACCTGCTGCCGCGGGTCAATCTGGAGCTTCGCCCGCGCCTGCTGGAGCTGGAGCCCGGCACCCGCATCGTGTCGCATGCGTTTCACATGGGCGACTGGCAGCCCGACCTGAAGGAGGGAGTGGCCGGCCGCACCCTGTTCTACTGGGTGGTTCCCGCCGACGTCGGCGGCCAGTGGACGGTCACCGCGGGCGACACCACCGTGGCGCTGGACATCGAGCAGACCTACCAGGAGCTTGCGGCCACCGCGACCATCGGCGGCGCCGAGGCCAAGGTCACCGAGGCCACCCTGCGCGGCGCCGAAATTTCCTTCACGGTCGAGACATCCGGGGGGGCGCAGACCTTCACCGGCACCGTGGACGGCGATACCATCACGCCCGCCGAGGGCGGCGACTGGAGCGCCAAGCGCTCCTGACCGGCGCCGACGTGCCATAAGTCCTTCGCCGGCCGCGTCCCACCGGGCGCGGCCGGCGACGCATGACCACACGACCGCAACACCGCCGCAGCCGCGCAGACGAGGCCTTCCAGATGTCAGAGTCCAGCCAGCCCCACGCCAGCCTGAGCGTCACCGAGGGCGTCGCCATGATGGTGGGCATCGTGGTCGGCATCGGCATCTTCATGACGCCGCCGCTGGTGGCCTCCAACGTCGACAGCGAGTGGGCGTTCGAGGGCGCGTGGATCCTGGGCGGCGTGGTCACGCTGCTGGGCGCGCTGTGCTACGCCGAACTCGCCTCGGCCTATCCGAAGTCCACCGGCGAGCATCACTTCCTCACCCGGGCGTACGGCCGCACCGTCGCGCTGTTCTTCGCCTGGGCGCGCAGCACCGTCATCCAGACCGGCGCCATCGCGGCCGTCGCCTTCGTCTATGGCGACTATGCCCAGCAGCTCCTGCCCCTCGGCCCCTACGGCGCGGCGATCCACGGCGCCGTCGTGGTGATCGCCATGACCGCGCTCAACGTGCTCGGAACGCCGCAGTCCAAGCGGGTGCAGGTGGTCCTGACCGGGCTGTCGCTGCTGGCGCTGCTGGCCGTGATCGTGGCGGGCTTCGTCGCCAATGGCAGCGATGCGGCCGCCGCCGCGCCCGCCGCGGACCCGTCGCCCTCCGGCGGCGCGTTCGGCATGGCCATGGTGTTCGTGCTGCTCACCTATGGCGGCTGGAACGAGGCGGCCTACCTGTCGGGCGAGATGCGCGACGCCCGGCGCGACATGGTCAAGGTGCTGGTGGCGGGCACCGCCATCATCGCTGTGGCGTATGGCGTGGTGAACCTGGCCTATCTCAACGTGTTCGGGCTGGAGGGCCTGCGCGGCACCAGCGTCGCCGCCGCCGAGCTGATGCGCATCGCGGTGGGCGACAGCGCCGCGGTGGTGATGAGCCTGGTGGTGTGCATCATGGCGATCAGCACCATCAACGGCACCATCTTCACCGGCGGGCGCACCTACCAGGCCCTGGCCGACGTGTCGGTGCTGGCGCCGCTGGCCGCCTGGGACGCGCGCGGGCGCACGCCCACCAACGGGCTTCTGGCGCAGGGCGCCATCGCGCTGGCGCTGATCGTGTTCGGCGCCGTCACCCGCGACGGCTTCCGCGCCATGGTCGACTTCACCGCGCCGGTGTTCTGGTTCTTCATGCTCCTGGTGTCGATCTCAGTGTTCGTGCTGCGCCACCGCGAGCCCGACCAGCCGCGGCCGTACCGGGTGCCGCTGTATCCCGTGGTGCCGGCGCTGTTCACCCTGACCTGCGCGGGCCTGCTGTATTCGAGCGTCACCTATACCGGGCTCGGCGCGCTGTTCGGCATCGCGGTGCTGCTGGCGGGGACGCCGCTGCTGTTCATGCAGCGCCCGGCCTCCCGCGCCCCGGCGGAATGAGCGCAAAATCGTCCGAAATTCCCCGCGAATTGCTCGGTTCGTTTTGCAACAATTTGTGCGTTCCGGCTTAAATCGGCGTTGGAGTGCGCTGCGGTAGAACCCGGTCGATCGAGGCAGGGGTTCGACGTGCATGCGCCGGTTTCTTGAAAGCGATGGCGGCGGTGTCGCCATCATATTCGGTCTTGCGTTGCTGCCGGTGTTCGGTTCGGTCGCGGCCGCGGTGGACTTCTCCCGCATATCGGATGTGAGGGCGCTGCTGCAGGCGCAGGCCGACTCGGTGGCGCTGGACGTCGCCAGCCGCGGCATCGGCTCCAGCCTGGACGGCGCCAGCGCCTACCTGGTCGCGGCTGTGGAGGCGAGCGTCGGCCAGGGCACGCTGTCCGACATCGACGTTGAGGTGTCGTGGCTCAACGCGTCGGACTTCGAGGTGCGCGTCACGGCCGCCTATGCGCCGGCCATGGTGCATGTGCTGCCGGGCATCCCCGACCAGATCCAGCTCGGGGCCACGGCCATGTCGCGCGCGACCCAGCAGTTCACCATCTACCAGCCCCCCAAGGTGACCCAGCTCGACCCCGAGGCCAGCGACTACAACCAGGTGTCGATCTACTGCTTCGACCCGGTGAGCAAGGCGCGCACCAAGATGACGGTGATCGCCGACAATGGCGGCACCAAATACACCTACACGATGCCCCGCTGCGAGGGGCATCAGAACATGAGCTACATGCTGCGCAACGTCCGCGACGCGCGCACCAACAAGAAGAAGTGGAACGACGCGAAGGCCGAGCAGTACCGCTACTACACCGACACCCGCATGGTCGCCGGCGTGGAGCAGTACGACCTGGGCGGCTGGGCGATCCTGGAGACGGTGTTCTGCGACACGCTCGCCAAGTGCAAGCCCAAGAGCCAGGGCGGCGTGATCCCCACCGGCAAGGAGCGCACCGCCCAGCGCGCCAGCAAGGCGTGCCAGGAAGGCAAGTTCATGTATTACGGCTGGGAGGACCGCCCGCCGGGCATGGGCTGGACCGACCGCGACTATGACGACATCCGCATCGTCATCGAATGTCCGCGCATCGAGAGCATCGGGCCCAAGGAAATCCTTCTCGTGCGGTGACGACGGGGCGGAGGCGTCTCCCGGCGGCGGGCAGCGCGTCCTCAAGGTTGTGCCCTTCAGGCAACAATCCCCAGAGATCGACCGGATTCGAGGAATTCCGTCTTGCCCGTGGCGGCATCGCGGCTACGCTCGGTTGCAGATTTTCGCAACCGGGGGTTCGACGATGCGATTCAGGCTTCTCTCAGGGGTTTCCGCGGCCATGCTGCTGGGCGCGGCATCCGTGCACGCCGCCGACCTGCCGGTCTACGAGCCGGCCCCGCCGGTCGCGGCGCCGTATTTCGACTGGACCGGCGGCTATGTCGGCGTGTTCGGCGGCTATGGCTGGGGCGATGCGCGGGCGTCGTCGGCGTACAATTCGGACTCCGAGGATTTCTACAATATCGACGACCAGTCCTATTCGCTCGATCCGGACGGCTTTTTCGCGGGCCTGACGGCGGGCTACAACATGGACTTCGGCGGCTTCGTGCTCGGCGTCGAGGGCGAGCTGGGCTATCTTGGGCTCGACGGCAGCGCCATCGATCCCAACAACGCCCCCGACCAGGACACGCGCACGAGGTTCGAGGCCGACTTCTACGGCGCGCTCTACGCCCGCGCCGGCGCGGCCTTCGACCGCGTGCTGATCTACGGCAAGGGCGGCGTGGCGTTTCTCAATGCCGACGCCCGGACCGTCGATGACTGCATCGGCATCGACATTGGCTGCGGCACCGAGACCCTGACAATGACCGGCGACGACACCATGGTCGGCTGGATGGTCGGCGCAGGTATCGAATGGGCGCTCACTGAAAGCCTGTCCGTGAAGGGCGAGTATGCCTATTTCGACTTCGGCGACATCAGGACTTCGGGGGAGGCCAGCGAAACCGGCTTTTACACTCAGAAGATCGACCTCGACGTCCACACCGTGAAGGTCGGCCTCAACTACCGCTTCGGCGG
>JAEWEX010000420.1 GCA_023389135.1 Pseudomonadota bacterium
CCAGGGCATAGGGCGTGATCTGGAACATGTAGACCACGTTGATGTCTTCGGTCTTGTAGCCGACATTGCCGGCCTGCGGCTGCAGGTAGATGTGGGGCGTGTTGATGCCCATGAGCGTGTAGCCGTCGGCCGGCAGGCCGTTGAGCTGCGACCAGCCGGCCGCGCCGCCGGCGCCCACGCGGTAGTCGAACACGAAGCGCTGTCCGGTGACCTTCTGGAACACCGGGTCCTGCATGCGGGCGGTGACGTCGGACTCGCCCCCCGGATCGAAATTGGTGAGGTAGGTGACCTCGCGCTGCGGCCAGTCCTGCGCCGCCGCGGGCCCCGTGACGAGCGCGAGCAGGCCCGCCGCGCCGAACGCCTGGACAATCTTCTTCATGGCAATCCTCCCAGAGGTTTCAGTCTTTGTTATGTGCAAGCAAGTCGAAATCGAGCTTGATGAAGTCTCCGCGATAGGTGACATCGGCAAGATAGAAGTTGCAGTCCTCCTTGTCCTTCATGGTGCGCCGGACCAGTGCGACCGGCGCGCCGATCTCCATGCCGAGGCTGTCGGCGCTCTCGACGTCGGCGGTGCCGAGCACGAGGCTCTGGCGCGCCATGCCGATGGTGATGCGGCCCTGGTCGCGCAGGTCCGAGATCATCTGCAGCGCGAGCTGGCTCTCGAACTCCTCCGGGCACAGCGCGAACACCCGCTCGGCGAGATACAGGTCGATGACGCAGTAGGGCCGGCCGTTGTGGGAATGGACGCGCTTGATGCGGTGGTAGCCCGGGGCCGGGCGGCCGTCCGACGGCTCCAGACGCGGCGGCGCCGCCACCTTGCCGCGCAGCAGCACCTCGAAGGTCGCGCCGTCCAGGGTCGACATCAGGCTCGACCAGTCGGTGCCGACGCTGAGCCAGCGCTGGTCGGGCAGCCGGTCGGCCACGAAGGTGCCGCGGCCCTGCTTGCGCCAGACCAGGCCTTCCGCCTCCAGCAGCCCGACGGCCTGGCGCGCGGTGACGCGGGCGACGTCGAACTCCGCCTGGATGGCGTCGAGATTGGGCAGCCGGTCGCCGGGCCCCCATTCGCGCGCGTCGATGCGCTGCCTGAGCAGCGCCGCCACCTGCGCGTAGATCGGTAGCCGGCTCTTGGAAAACGTCTTGGCGAGGGACGAGACAACCTGATGCAATTGCCGGCGCTCCTGCTAAGGTTCTAACGTTAGGACCATGCCTTTTTTCTGTCAATCGCACCGAGGCGCCGGATCGACCGTGACACCAGACAGCCTTTCCCCCGTCCCGGCCGACGAGCCCCTGCCGCCGGCCCGCGTGCTGGACGCCGACGCGCCGCTGCGCATCGCGCGGCTGGACACCTTCGTGTTCCGCTACCCGCTGGACACGCCGGTGCGGACCTCGTTCGGCGCCATGACCGACCGGCCGGCCGTGCTGGTGCGGGTGGAGGACGCCGGCGGCGCCCATGGCTGGGGCGAGGTGTGGTGCAACTACCCCTCCTGCGGCGCGGAGCACCGCGCGCTGCTGGTCCGGACCGAGATCGCGCCGCGGCTGATGGCGCGCGGCTTCGCGGGCCCGGGCGAGGCGTTCCTGGCGCTGGAGGCGTCCCTGCGCGTGCTGGCGCTGCAGACCGGCGAATGGGGACCGATCGCCCAGTGCCTCGCCGGCGTCGACATCGCGCTGTGGGACCTGGCCGCCCGCCGCGCCGGCCGCCCGCTCGCCGACATGATCGCAGGCGGCGCGGCCCGGCGCGCGGTGCCGGCCTATGCCAGCGGCATCAACCCGCAGGGCGCGGCGGACACCGTCGCGCGCATCCGCGAGGCCGGCCACGGCGCGTTCAAGGTCAAGATCGGCTTCGGCGACGGCGACCGCGCGGTGCTGGAGGGCGTCGCCGCGACCCTGCGTCCGGGCGAGCGCATGATGGCCGACGCCAACCAGGCCTGGAGCCACGACGAGGCCCGCCGCATGGCGGATGTGCTGGGCGACCTGCCGCTGGACTGGCTGGAGGAGCCGCTGCATGCCGACCGGCCGCTGGCGGACTGGCGGGCGCTTTCCGCCGCCGCCCGCATGCCGCTGGCCGCCGGCGAGAACCTGCGCGGCCTCGGCGCGTTCGAGGCCGCGGCCGGCTCCGGCTGCTTCGGCGTGATCCAGCCCGACATCTGCAAGTGGGGCGGCATCAGCGGCGGCGTGCCCGCCGCGCGCGCGATCCTGGCCGCGGGGCGGCGCTACTGCCCGCATTATCTGGGCGCGGGGATCGGCCTGGTGGCGTCGGCCCATGTGCTGGCGGCGGTGGGCGGCGACGGCATGCTGGAGATCGACGCCAACCCCAACCCGCTGCGCGAGACGCTGGCGGATCCTCTGCCCCGCATCGCCGCCGGCGCGATGCACCTGGACTGGCGGCCGGGGCTGGGGGCCGGGCCCGACCTCGCCGCCGCCCGCGGCTGGCTAGTGGCGGAGGCCGGCGCGGTCCGGTAGCCGGCGTCAGTTCTTCATGACCACGCAGGGCGCGCCGGCGGACTTCAGGTCGTTGCAGATCGCCTGCGCCGAGGCGCGGCTGTCCGCCCCGATGCGCACCGCGGCCAGCGACCGGCGGCCCCGGCCGGCGGCGCGCTGACGCACCACGGAGGGCTCCAGCC
>JAEWEX010000438.1 GCA_023389135.1 Pseudomonadota bacterium
ACGCCGAAGCCTCCGCCCCAGCCCGCCTGAAGCAGTCCGCCTCCCAACCAGCCTCGCCCCATCGACCGACGCCAGCACAAAAGAAAACCCCGCCGGGAAATCCGACGGGGTTCGTCAGCAGTCTGAAGCCCCGGTCCTGCCGGGGCTTTTTTGTGGTCCGGACGCCGTCTGTTCAGAGCGATCGTGCGCCGAAGGCGGTGCGGATCAGGGCCAGTTGGTCCTCGACCGGCCGCTCGCCCGCGGCGGGCTCGCCGCCTTCGCCGGAGAGCTGGCGCTCGATCAGCGCGACCCGCGCATGCAGCCGCCCGACCTTCTCCACCAGATCGCGCAGGCGCACCGGCAGCTCCGAATAGATTTCCGGCGGCGTCGCGCGGCCGGGCTGGGCGAGTTTGACCTTGGCGCGCTCCTCGCGGGCCTGCTGGTCGCTCATCTCCCCTTCGTTGGCCGCGCGCTGGATCAGCAGCCAGGAGGCGAGCTGCATGAGCCGTGTCGTCAGGCGCATGCTCTCGGTCGCGTAGGCGAGCGCCGGCCCGCGCGTCAGCGACCGGGACTCCGCGCGGCCGTCGCCGTCCAGATAGGCGGCGGTCTCCTCGACCAGGCCCATGCCCTCGCGGAACAGCGTGCGAAAAGCCTCCGATCCCATCAGCTTCTCGCCGAACGGCACCGCCGCCGGCGCGGGTAGGGGATCGATGCTTCGGGTCATGAACTGCGCCTCGCTCGGTCGGGAGCCCTGAACTAGCCGACGCGAACATGGCGCGCGAGCGGCCGGCCCCGTCGACGGCCGCGATTGTGACCGCGATCCCCGGATCGGCAAGCGCTTCGTGAACAAAAGGTTAAGACGCGCTCTCCTGCCAGGCGGGCGGCAGGCGGAGCGGCACCAAAAAAGAGCCGCCGGTGAGGCGGCTCAAGGTGTGATGACAGGGAGGCGTCAAACAGAGTGGACAGGAGCCACTCGAAATCCAGAAGCCTGGACGACCCGAGTAATAACCGGGAAAGCCTAACGAACCGTTAACGGTTGCGGACGGACGCCATTGCTTCGGCCGGCTACCGGAACACGCTTTCGGCTGCGGCGCGCGAAGCGTCCTTGGCGGTCATGACCTGTCGGGTGCGGGCGATCTCCGCCTCCAGCGTGGCGATGCGCTGCGCCAGCTCGTCCAGCGACCACAGCGACAGGTCCTGCCCGACCCGCACCTCCGCAAGGTTGGGACGGGGCGCGGCCTCGTCGGCGAAGATCGACATGGGGCGTATCCTCCGGCGGCATCGTGTCGTCTGGCCCGCGCATTCTGGACCAGCCGGCAGCGGTTGGAAATCCGCCGGCGCTTCCCTAAAAGTCGTGGCGACGCATGGAGGAGCCTGCCGATGTCCCTGCCTGAAACCATGACCGCCATCGAGATCACCGAGCCGGGAGGCCCCGAGGTGCTGAAGCCGGTGACGCGGCCGGTGCCGCAGCCGCGCCCGGGCGAGGTGCTGATCCGCATCGCGGCCGCAGGCGTCAACCGGCCGGATGCGATGCAGCGCAAGGGCGTCTATCCGCCTCCCCCGGGCGCACCCGACATTCCGGGACTTGAGGCGGCGGGAGATGTCGTCGCGCTGGGCGAGGGCGTCACGCGCTGGAAGCTGGGCGACCGTGTGACGGCGCTGCTGGCCGGCGGCGGCTACGCGCACTATGCGACCGCCCCCGAAGGCAACGCGCTTCCCGTCCCCGCCGGCCTGTCCATGGAGGAGGCCGCCGCGCTGCCCGAGACCGCCATGACCGTGTGGCACAACGTGTTCGAGCGCGGCCGGCTGGCCCAGGGCGAGACCCTGCTCGTCCATGGCGGCTCCAGCGGCATCGGCACCACGGCGATCCAGCTCGCGGTCGCCCATGGCGCCACGGTCATCACCACCGTGGGCAGCGACGACAAGGCCGCCGCGGTGACGGCGCTCGGCGCCGCCCACGCCATCAACTACCGCACCGCGGATTTCGAGGAGGCCGTGAAGCAGGTCACCGGCGGCCGCGGCGCCGACGTGATCCTGGACATGGTGGGCGGCGACTACACCGCCAGGAACATCGCCTGCGCGGCCGAGGACGGCCGCATCGTCCAGATCGCGTTCCTGCGGGGCTCCAAGGGCGAGCTGAACCTCAACCCCGTCATGCGCAAGCGCCTGACCCTGACCGGATCGACCCTGAGGCCGAGGCCCGACGCCTTCAAGGCGGCGCTCGCCCGCGCGGTCGAGGCGAACATGTGGCCCCTGATCGCGGCCGGCCGCTTCCGGCCCGTGATGGACCGCATCTACCCGCTGGCCGAGGCGGCGGCGGCGCATGCCCGGCTGGAGACGAGCGCGCATGTCGGCAAGATCGTGCTGAAGATCTGAGCCGGGAGAAGCCGCCGGCACGTCCCTTTCCACAGATGCCCGCCCAGCGCCAGCGGGTTCGGCGCCGCTGGCCGATTTCCCCTCAGGGCCGCCGTCTCCCGTTTGCCTCCAGCTCCCGGAGGCTCTATATGGAAGGCATTCCCGTCATCGTCGGTTGAGACGAGGCTTCGCCCGCAGGGGCGGCCGGAGCCGAAAAGGAGATTCGCATGTCGAACGCACCGCTGATGCCCAAGGCCACCGCGGTCTGGCTCGTCGACAACACCTCGCTGACCTTCGGCCAGATCGCCGACTTCTGTAAGCTCCACGAGCTCGAGGTGAAGGCGATCGCGGACGGCGACGCGGCGCAGGGCATCCGTGGCATCGACCCGGTGTCCCGCGGCCAGCTCACCCGCGAGGAAATCGCCCGTGCCGAGGGCAACCCCGACTACCGCATGAAGCTGCTGGAATCCAAGGTCCGCCTTCCCGAGGTGAAGAAGCGCAAGGGTCCGCGCTACACCCCGGTGTCGAAGCGCCAGGACCGTCCCAACGCCATCCTGTGGCTGGTGCGCAACCATCCGGAGCTGAAGGACGCGCAGATCATGCGCCTCGTCGGCACCACCAAGACCACCATCGCCGCCATCCGCGAGCGCACCCACTGGAATGCGTCCAACCTCCAGCCCATGGACCCGGTGACGCTGGGCCTGTGCTCCCAGATCGACCTGGACTTCGAGGTCGGCCGCGCCGCCAAGGACCGACCCGCGACCGTCGAGGACAGCGGCCAGACGCTGCTGCCGGCGGAACTCACCACCGCCGCGGAAGCCGAGGCCCCGGCGACCGAGGAGCGCGACGTCCGCCGCCAGGCCGACGAGATCGACGTCAACGCCGTGTTCGCCAAGCTGAAGGAGCTGAAGCTCCCCGACGCGGACGGCGGCGGCGAGAAGGAGTGAGGGGCGCGCGGCCGCGCCGCCCTATCCCGCGCCCACGCCCCGGGCCCTGAGCGCGCCGCCGATCTCCTCCAGAATGGCCGGATCGTCGATGGTGGCCGGCATGGTCCAGGCCTCGCCGTCGGCGATCTTCTGCATGGTGCCGCGCAGGATCTTGCCGGACCGGGTCTTGGGCAGCCGCTGCACGGTGACGGCGAGCTTGAAGGCGGCCACGGGCCCGATGCGGTCGCGCACCAGCGCCACGATCTCGCGCTCGATCTCCCCCGTCGGCCGCTCGACGCCGGCCTTCAGCACCACGAAGCCGCACGGCACCTGCCCCTTCAGGCTGTCGGCGATGCCGATCACCGCGCATTCCGCCACGTCCGGGTGGCCGGAGACCACCTCCTCCATGCCGCCCGTCGAGAGCCGGTGGCCGGCGACGTTGATGATGTCGTCGGTGCGCGCCATCACATAGGCGTAGCCGTCCGCGTCGATGAAGCCTGCGTCGGACGTGGTGTAGTAGCCGGGAAAGGCCGAGAGATAGGCGTCGCGGAAGCGCGCGTCATTGTTCCAGAGCGTCGGCAGCGCGCCGGGCGGCAGCGGCAGGCGGATGGCGAGCGTCCCCATCTCCCCGACCGGAACGGGCTTGCCGGCCTCGTCCAGCACCTGGAGGTCGTAGCCCGGCATGGGCACCGACGGCGAGCCGTACTTCACGGGAAGCTGGCCGAGCCCCACCGGGTTGGCGCAGATGGTCCAGCCGGTCTCGGTCTGCCACCAGTGGTCGATCACCGGCACCCGGAGGAGTTTCTCGGCCCACTGGATCGTGTCGGGGTCGGCCCGTTCGCCGGCCAGGAACAGCGTGCGGAAATGCGAGAGGTCGTACCTTGCGAGATGCTCGCCCCGGGGATCCTCCTTCTTGATGGCGCGGAATGCGGTGGGCGCGGTGAACATCGCCACCACCCGGTGGTCCCGGATCACCCGCCAGAACGCGCCGGCGTCGGGGGTGCCGACCGGCTTGCCCTCATAGAGGATCGAGGTGCAGCCGGCGAACAGCGGCGCGTAAACGATGTAGGAATGGCCCACCACCCAGCCGACATCGGAGGCCGCCCAGAACGTCTCGCCGGGATCGATCCCGTAGACCGCCTTCATGGACCAGTGCAGCGCGACAAGATGGCCGCCGGTGTCGCGCACCACCCCCTTGGGCACGCCCGTGGTGCCGGACGTGTAGAGAACATAGCATGGGTCCGTCGCCGCGACCGGCACGCAGGGCGCGGCCTTGCCGGCGGCCAGCGCGGCCTCCCTCAGCGCCGCCCAGTCGTGGTCGCGGCCGGCGACCATGGCCGCCTCGCATTGCGGACGCTGCAGCATCAGCACCCCGTCCGGCTTGTGGGCCGCAAGAGCGATCGCACCGTCAAGCAGCGGCTTGTACGGCACGGTGCGCACCCCCTCGATGCCGCAGGACGCAGCGAGGATCAGCTTCGGCCGGGCGTCGTCGATGCGGGTAGCCAGTTCCTTCGCCGCGAAGCCGCCGAACACCACGGAGTGCACCGCGCCGATCCGCGCACAGGCGAGCATGGCGATGGCCGCCTCCATCACCATGGGCATGTAGACGATGACGCGGTCGCCCTTGGCCACGCCGAAATCCTGCAGAATGGCGCCGAGCGCCTCGGTCTCGCGCTTCAGCTCCGCATAGGTCATGCGGCGCACCGAGCCGGTGACGGGGCTGTCATGGATGATGGCGACCTGATCGCCGCGCCCCGCGGCGACATGGCGGTCCACCGCGTTCAGGCAGGTGTTGGTCTCCGCGCCCACGAACCAGCGGCCATAGGCCCCCTGGGACGGGTCGAACACCTTGTCCCACGGCCTCGACCAGTCGATCGCCTCGGCCGCCTGGGCCCAGAACGCCTCCGGATCGCGGCGCCAGGCGTCGTAGGTTTCGGCATAGCGGCTGGTCATGGCGGTCTCCCGTGGCCCGGCCTTGTGGCGGCCGGCCGCGGGATTGTCGGCGTGCCGCGGCGGATTGCAAGGCCGCAGGGATCGGCCTTTGGGCGAGACGCCGGGCCGGACTACTCGGCCGCCTCGCTCGCGGGAGGAGCCGGCACCTCGCAGCCGGTGACGCAGCACCGCCCCGGCTGACCGGACACGCGCCGGCCCTCGTCCAGCACGCCGCGGTCCAGCAGGCGCTCCACCAGGTCCACCCGCTCCATCACCGGATAGTTCCTCCAGATCTCGCGCTTCATGGCCTCGGGCGAGCCGCCGCCATGGAGCGAGATCATGGAGTACCAGCCGCCCTGGTGGGAGGCGGTGAGATCCTCCACAAGCCGCGCCACCTCCAGCCGCTGCGCCGCAGGGATGTCCGGACGGCCGCCCAGAACGGCGGCGAGCGAGGCCGCCGTCTCCGGATTGTGGTCCTCGTCGGGACCGGGCAGCGCCACCACGAGCCCGCCCGAGACGTAATGCGCCAGGCGGTGCATGTCGTAGATCTTGGTGGCGAGCAGCAGCTTGCCGATATTGGCGAACACCGCGTCCGGCATGATCGCGCCGGAGCCGTCCTTCAGCCCGTAGACGGAGGCCGCGACGCCGCAGGCGAAGAAGCCTTCCACGATGGTGATGAGTTCCACCATGGCGTCGCGGATGTGCCCGTGGCGGTCGGGATCCAGCCCGTTGGCCTCGATCATCAGCGCGCCGGCCCCGATCAGCAGGTCGCCGAAGCCGGCCCGCGCCGCGATGCAGGAATGGCGGTGGTGGGTGGCGTAGCTGGTGGTGAGATAGCCCGCCTCCTCGGTCTCGCCCGCCATGAACACCCGCTCGTGCGGCACGAACACGTCGTCGAAGATGACGACGCCGGTGGACTGTCCGTACCGGGCCGAGAACTTCGCCGCCGCCTCCCCCGGCCGCCCCGCGGGCCGCGCCACGATGGTGACGCCGGGCGCGTCCACCGGCACCGCGCAGCACACCGCGAAGGCCGCATCCTCCGGCGTCATGGTCCGGCACGGCATCACCAGGAACTCGTGCACGTAGGGAGCGGCGGTCACGATGGCCTTGGTGCCGCGGATGACGACCCCGTCCGGGCGCCGCTCGGCGATGTGGACATAGGCGTCGGGATTGGCCTGCTGGCCCGGCCGCTTAGAGCGGTCGCCCTTGGCGTCCGTCATGGCGATCCCGACCGCGATGTCGCGGTCCTGGACGTCGTGCAGCCAGGCCAGGAAGCGCTGGGCGTAGTCCGTGGCGTGCGCCGCATCGGCCCGGAATGTCGCCTGGAAGATGCCGTTGAAGGCGTCATGGGCGAGGTAGCGCTGGGCGCAGCCGCTCTCCTGGCAGATCAGCCGCACCGCCTCGAGCTTGTAGAGCAGGTCGGTGGACGTCTCGTTGATGTGCAGCATGCGGTTGACGGTCCGGCCGGACGTCGCCTGCCGCGCGGTCATGAGCGTGCGGTGCTGCGGCTTCAGGGCGAAATCGTAGGAGACGCCGATGGCGTCGATGCCCGGCGCGAAGCCGGGCTCGTCGGCGACGCTGTCGACCTGCCGGCCATTGAGGAACACGCGGGGCCGGCAGGCCCGCAGCGACGCGCGGTAGTCCGCGGCGGTCATGAGCATCGGTGGTTCCTCCCCGGGCTCGATCCGGATTGCCGGTACAATCTAACAGCGTTAGAATACCGGTCAATCCGGTATCCGTGGCGGCGGTCGCGGAAGGCGGACCGAACAGGGACTGACGTTTCGCAGCCATGACCTCCGCTCCCCGCCCCGCCGCACGGCGCGCCGCCACCGGTCTGAAGCGCGGCCTCATCCTCGACGCGGCGCGGCAGGTGTTCGAGGCGGAAGGTCTCGACGGCGCCTCGCTGCGCGCCATCGCGGCGCGCGCGGGCTACACGCCGGCAGCGCTGTACTTCCATTTCGACAGCAAGGAGGCGATCTATGCCGAGGTGCTGGAAGCCTCCATCGCGCGCCTGGGCGCGGCCATCGCAGCCGCCGCGGACGCAGCGCCAGACCCGGCGCGGCGGCTCGGCGCGGCCGGCCTCGCCTTCTACCGCCACTATGCCGACAACCCGCGGGATCTCGACCTGGGCTTCTACCTTTTCCGCGGCGGCATGAAGCCGAAGGGTCTGGGCCCCGCGCGCGACCGGGCGCTGAACGCCGCCCTGGCCGCCGCCTTCGCGCCCATCGGCGCGGCGGCCCGCGACCTCGGCGCGGATGCGGAGACCGCCCGCCACGTCACGGTGGATGCCTTCGCCCATGCGGCGGGGCTGCTGCTCCTCACGCATACCGGCCGCATCCGAATGTTCGATGCCGACGGGGAGCGATTGATGCGAGACTATCTGGCGGCCCGCATCTCCGGGCTCATGGGAGGAACCGGATGCCCGTCATGAAGGCCGAGCGCTCGGCGCTGCTGCTGATCGATTTCCAGGCGAAGCTGATGCCGGTGATCGACGCGGCCGAGGATGCCATCGCCAACGCGGTCAAGCTGACGAAGGCCGCGGCGCTGTTCGACGTCCCGCGCCTGTTCACCGTGCAGAACCCGGCGGGGCTCGGCGGCGTGGTGCCGGATTTCGGCGCCACGGAAGCCGAGACCGTCGCCAAGATGACCTTCGGCTGCTGCGGCGCGCCCGCATTCGATGCGGCGCTTCCCGACCGGCCGGACCTGGTGGTCGCCGGGTGCGAGACCCATGTCTGCGTGCTGCAGACGGTGCTCGGCCTCCTGAAGGCCGGCCGCAGGGTCTTCGTCGTGGCCGATGCGGGCTCGTCGAGGACCCCCGCCAGCAAGGCCGCCGGCCTCGCCCGCATGGAGCGCCACGGCGCGGAGATCGTCACCGCCGAGATGGTGATCTTCGAATGGCTCCACACCGCCGACCATCCGAAGCGCCGCGAGGCGCTGGCGCTCCTGAAATAGGTTCGTGACGGCGCCCTGAAACGCGATGGGCGCGGCCTCGCGGCCGCGCCCCGCATTCGACCGGGCGTGAAAGCCGCCCGCCCCTCAGAGCGACTTGACGATGTCGTCCACCATCTTCTTGGCGTCGGCGAACAGCATCATGGTGTTGTCGCTGAAGAACAGCTCGTTCTCGACGCCGGCATAGCCCGAGCCCATGCCGCGCTTGATGAACAGCACGGTCTTGGCCTTCTCCACGTCCAGCACCGGCATGCCGAAGATCGGCGATGCGGGATCGGTCTTGGCGGCCGGGTTGGTGACGTCGTTGGCGCCGATCACGAAGGCGACGTCAGCCTGCGGGAACTCGCCGTTGATCTCCTCGAGCTCGAAGACCTCGTCATAGGGCACGTTGGCTTCCGCCAGCAGCACGTTCATGTGGCCCGGCATGCGGCCGGCGACGGGGTGGATGGCGTACTTCACCTGCACGCCCTCCTCCTTCAGCTTGTCGGCCATCTCGCGCAGCGCGTGCTGGGCCTGCGCCACCGCCATGCCGTAGCCCGGCACGATGATGACCTTCTCGGCGTTCTTCATGATGAAGGCCGCATCGTCCGCCGAGCCCTGCTTGACGGGACGCTCCTCGACGCCGCCGGCGGGGCCCGCCGTCTCGCCGCCGAAGCCGCCCAGGATGACCGACACGAAGGAGCGGTTCATCCCCTTGCACATGATGTAGCTGAGGATCGCGCCCGACGCGCCGACCAGCGCGCCGGTGATGATCAGCGCGAGGTTGCCCACGGTGAAGCCGATGCCGGCGGCGGCCCAACCCGAATAGGAGTTGAGCATCGACACGACCACCGGCATGTCGGCGCCGCCGATGGGGATGATCAGCAGCACGCCGATGGCGAATGACAGCAGCACGATGATCCAGAACAGCGTCGGCGATCCGGTGACCGTGAAGACAACCGTCAGCACCACGATGGCCGCCGCGATGCCGATGTTCACCATGTGCCGCATGGGCAGCATGATCGGCTTGCCGGACATGCGGCCGTCGAGCTTGAGGAAGGCGATGATCGAGCCCGTGAAGGTGATCGCGCCGATGGCGGCGCCCAGCGACATCTCGATCAGGCTGGCGCCGTGGATGTCGCCCAGCGTGCCGATGCCGAACGCTTCCGGCGCATACAGCGCGGCCGCGGCCACGAACACGGCGGCGAGGCCCACCAGGCTGTGGAAGGCGGCGACCAGCTGCGGCATCGCCGTCATGGGGATGCGCTTGGCGGTGACCGCGCCGATGGCGCCGCCGATGGCGATGCCCAGGATGGCGAGGCCCCAGCCGGAGAAGCCGGACGGCGGCGCGATGATCAGCGTGGTGACGATGGCGATGGCCATGCCGACCATGCCGAACAAGTTGCCCTGCCGCGAGGTGGTGGGATGCGACAGGCCGCGCAGCGCCAGGATGAACAGGACGCCGGAGGCGAGGTAGAGGAACTGGGCGAGATTGGTCATGGGTCCGCCTCAGCCCTTCTTCTTGTACATGGCGAGCATGCGCTGGGTGACCAGGAAGCCGCCGAAGATGTTCACGGATGCGAGGACGAGCGCGACGAAGCCGAACGCCCGCGGCAGGCCCTCCGCATCGCCCATGAGGTCGACGCCGACGGCCAGCAGCGCGCCGACCACGATCACCGAAGAGATGGCGTTGGTGACCGACATCAGCGGGGTATGCAGAGCCGGCGTCACCGACCAGACCACGTAGTAGCCCACGAAGATCGCCATGACGAAGATGGCGAAGCGGAACACGAACGGATCGATGGCTCCGCCGGTCGCCGTGTGGACCACCATGCCGGCGGCCTCGGCCGCCTGGTCGGCATAGGCGGTGGCGGCGTCGGCCGCGGCGCGGGCCGCCTCGGCGGCCGCACGGGCGCGCTCGGCGGCCTCCATGCTGTCCGCCTGCGCCAGATGGATGAGGCCCTGCCCGCTCATGACACCGCTCCTTCGCCTGCCGTCCTGGCCTTCTCGGCGAAGGCCGGATGCACCACCTGGCCGTCGCGCGTCAGCACCACGGCCTTCAGGATCTCGTCGTCCCACGGCACGGACAGCGTTCCCTCCTTGGTGACGACGAGCTCGAGGAACGCCGCAAGGTTGCGGGCGTAGAGCGACGACGCGGTGGCCGCGATCCGCCCGGCGACGTTGGCGTGGCCGAGGATCGAGACGGCGTTGCCGGTGGTGACGACCTCCCCGGCCTTGGCGCCTTCGACATTGCCGCCGCGCTCCACCGCGAGATCGACGATCACCGAGCCCGGCCGCATGGAGGCGACCATGGCGGAGGTGATCAGGCGCGGCGCGGGGCGTCCGGGGATCAGCGCCGTCGTGATGACGATGTCCTGCTTGGCGATGTGGCTCGCCACCAGCTCGGCCTGCTTGGCCTTGTAGGCGTCGGACATCTCCTTGGCGTAGCCGCCGGAGGTCTCCGCCTGCTTGAACTCGTCGTCCTCCACGGCCACGAACTTGGCGCCGAGGCTCTCCACCTGCTCCTTGGTGGCGGGGCGAACGTCGGTCGCGGTGACGATGGCGCCGAGGCGGCGCGCGGTGGCGATGGCCTGCAGGCCGGCCACGCCGACGCCCATGATGAAGATGCGGGCGGCGGGCACCGTGCCGGCGGCGGTCATCATCATGGGCAGCGCGCGGCCGAAGGCCTCCGCCGCGTCGATCACCGCGCGGTAGCCGGCGAGGTTCGCCTGGCTGGACAGCACGTCCATGACCTGCGCGCGGGTGATGCGCGGCATCAGCTCCATGGCGACCGCGGACACGCCCGCGCCGGCGAGAGCCGCCAGTTCGGCCTCGTGGCCATAGGGGTCCATGACGGCGACCACCAGCGCGCCGGGCTTGACGCCCGACAGCGCGGCAGGCGCCGGGCGGCGCACGGCCAGCACGATGTCGGCGCCCGCCACCGTCTGCGCGGCGTCGGCTGCGACCTTGGCGCCCGCGGCCTCGAAGTCGGCGTCGAGAATGCCGGACCGGGCGCCGGCGCCGGCCTGGACCACGACCTCCGCGCCGCGGCCGACGAACTTCTTGACGGTGTCCGGCGTCGCGGCGACGCGCGGCTCGGCGGCCTGCTCTGCGGGGATCGCGATCTTCATCGGGTCAGCCCAGCAGGACCTGGAGGGCCAGCACCAGGGCGATGACGCCGACGATCGGCAGCACCGTGCCGGAGGCCGAGGCGAGCCCGATGGCCGTGGCGGCCAGCGTCAGCACCACGCCGAAGCTCGCCAGCGTCCACGAGTAGCCGACGCCGCCGACCGCGAGGCAGATCACGATCGCGATGCAGGCGGCGGTGCTGACCTTGGTCAGCTTCATGACGTTGGAATAGGTGCGCTCGTGCTCACCGTAGT
>JAEWEX010000451.1 GCA_023389135.1 Pseudomonadota bacterium
CCATCGAGGCCATGGGCATGCTGCCGGCGCTGGCGAAGCGCTGGCGCCGCCAGCAGGTCCACGCCTCCGAGCTGCTGGAGACCGGCAACCGCCGTGCGCGCGCCTTCTCCTCCTTCACCCGAAGCTGCCGCTACGGCATGCAGGTGGTCGTGCTGGCGGTGGGGGCGACGCTGGTGATCCGACGGGAGGTGTCGCCCGGCTCCATGATCGCGGCCTCCATCATCATGGGCCGCCTGCTGCTGCCGTTCGACAGCATGGTGGACAACTGGCGCCAATGGGTGTTCGCCATCGCCGCATGGAAGCGCATCCGCACGCTGCTGGAGACGAGCCGGGCCGCCCGCGAGACGCGGCCCACCCCCCGCAGCGAGGGCGAGTTGCAGGTGGACCGGCTGGTCTATGCGGTTCCGGGGGGCGAACTGCCGGTGATCCGCGGCATCTCGTTTTCCATCTCGCCCGGCGAGGTGCTGGGCGTGGTGGGCCCCTCGGCGGCCGGCAAGTCGACCCTGTCGCGTCTCCTGGTCGGGGTGCTGCGGCCGACCGCAGGCGGCATCTACCTCAACGGCCACAACGTCTATCTGTGGGAGCGCGGCTCGTTCGGCGACGTCATCGGCTACCTGCCGCAGTCGGTCTCGCTGCTGGACGGCACCATCCGCGAGAACATCGCCCGCATGCGCGACGGCGATCCGCGCCTCGTCATCGAGGCCGCGCGCCTGGCCGGGGTCCACGACATGATCGGGCGGCTGCCGCTGGGCTACGACACGCCCGTGGGCGACGGGCGCTACACGCTGTCCGGCGGGCAGAAGCAGCGCATCGCGCTGGCCCGGGCGCTGTACGGCCGGCCGCGCCTGCTGGTGCTGGACGAGCCCAACGCCAATCTCGACCATGACGGCGAGCAGGCGCTGATGCGCGCCATCGCGGCGGCCCGCGCGGACGGCGCCATCGTCATCCTGGTCGCCCACCGCCAGTCGCTGATGCAGGCGGCCGACAAGCTGCTCGTCCTTCAGGACGGGCGCATCGCACAGTTCGGGCCGCGCACCTCCGTGGTGAGCGCCATCAACTCCGACGCCACCGCCGCCAGAGGCCCAAACCGCCCGAGAATCGCCGCGGTCGCAGGTGCAGGAGAGCAGGCATGACGCGCGAGATCGAGGTCCGCAAGGCGGCGGAGATCCTGCCGCCCGACGCGAAGCTGCCCGACCAGGCCTGGTACCAGGTGATCGAGGACACCGAGGAGGAGGGCCCCGCCCCCTCGCTGCGCAAGCCCGTGGTGGCGGGCGTGGTTTCGCTGGTGCTCGGCTTCGGCGGCTTCCTCGGCTGGGCCTACTCCGCCAGCCTCGACAGCGCCGCGGTCGCCAACGGCACGGTGATCGTCGATTCCATGCGCAAGACCGTCAGCCACTTCGAAGGCGGCATCCTCGACCGGCTGCTGGTGCATGAAGGCGAGGTGGTGGACGCAGGCCAGCCCCTGGTGGCGCTGGACGACACCCGCGCGCGCACCGAAATGCACCAGCTCCGCGGCCAGAATGTCGGCCTCAGGGCGGCGCTTGCGCGGCTGCGCGCGGAGCAGGCGGGCGCCGAGGAGATCGATTTCCCGCCCGAGGTGCTGGATTCGCAGAGCGTGATCGCCGCCGACGTGATCGCCGCGGAGAAGCGGCTGTTCGCCCAGCGCAAGGCCACCCATGAGGGGCGCATCGCGGTGCAGCGCAAGACCATCGAGCAGCACGAGGCGGAGGCCGAGGCCCTGGCCGCCCAGATCGACGCCAATGCCCGCCAGGTGGAACTGATCGGCGGCCAGCGCGACGCCATCAAGGGCCTCGCCGAAAAGGGCTTCGCCAAGCGCTCGCAGCTGGTGGAGCTGGAAGCGGAGTGGAGCGAACTGGTGGGCAAGAAGGGCGAGCTCGCCGGCAATCTCGCCAAGTCCGGGCAGGCAAGGGCGTCCGCCGAGATCGAGATCCTGGCGCTGGAGACCGAGCGGCAGAGCGAGATCGCGGGCGACATCCAGAAGGCGCAGCTCGAACTGAACATCGTGCTGGAGAAGACCGAGGCCGCCCTGGACGTGCTGAAGCGGGTCCAGGTGGTGTCGCCGCAGCGCGGCATCGTCGCCAACATCCAGGTACGCACCCCCGGCGGCGTGATCTCGCCCGGCCAGCCCATCCTCGACATCGTGCCGGAGAACGAGCCGCTGATCATCGAGGCCAAGGTCGGCCCGCGCGAGATCGACAGCGTCCACAAGGGCTCCGCCGTCCAGGTGCGGCTTACCGCCTACAACTACCGCACCGTCGCGCCGCTGCCGGGAGAGGTGACCTATGTGGCGGCCGACCAGATGGTCGATCCCAACACCCAGACCGCCTATTTCGTGGTGCGCGCGGCCATCGCGCCCGGTGCGGTGGAAGCCAACCCCGACATCCGCCTCTATCCCGGCATGCCCGCGGAAATCCTGATCCTGAACAAGTCGCGCAAGGCGATCGACTACCTGCTGGCGCCGATCTCCGAGAGCTTCAATCGCGCATTCCGCGAGGAGTGATGGGGGCAGACAGGCGGCCGATCCCCGTCCGACGTGACATTTCGGATTTAGAAACAAGCAATACTCAATACATTGACTTATTATCCTGCAATTGAAACTGCATATAATCGCAATATCGAACTTCGCGCCAAGATATAATCACAATATAACCTTCGTTGAGTCCCAACTTCACGGCGCGGCTTCACCTAACATCGTCTGGCTCACGGATGCGGCGGCGCAGGGGCCGCTTCATTCATCCTGTGGGCGGCGGTGTGAACGCGCCGTCGCCCTGTCTCGAGACACGGAATGGAGACAGACATGGCGACTCTCGAAGGAGGGGCGTTCGATGACGTCCTGTTCGGGACCGAATTCAACGACGTGATCTTCGCCCGGGGCGGCGCGGACATCGTCTTCGGTGCCGAGGGTGACGACAAGATTTTCGGTGAGGCAGCAGACGACATCCTGTTCGGCGGCGAGGGCGACGACGACCTCTTCGGCGGCGACGGCGACGACGTGCTCTCCGGCGACGAGGGCGACGACAACCTGTTCGGCGGTCAGGGCGACGACCAGCTCTTCGGCGGCGACGGCAACGACGTGCTCGCCGGCGGCGAGGGACAGGACTATCTCGAGGGCGGCGCCGGGAACGACATCCTGGACGGCGGCTCCGCCTCCGACATCCTCAAGGGCGGCGAGGGCAGCGATCTGCTGCGCGGCGGCCAGGGCGACGACTACCTGGAGGGCGGCGCCGGCAGCGACTTCCTGCAGGGCGGCCACAATTCCGACGTCCTCGACGGCGGCGCCGGCAGCGACCTGCTGCAGGGCGGCGAGGGTGCGGACACGTTCGTCTTCACCGGCGGCGGCGGCAACGACGTCGTGCTGGACTTCGCCGCGGGCGAGGATCTCCTGCAGATCTCGTCGGGCATCAACGGCACTGACATCATGTCCGCCGACGATGTCGCCGCCCGCGCCACGGGCGTCGGCAACAACACCGTGGTCGATCTCGGCAATGGCGACACCATCACGCTGATGAATGTCGACGCCGACGACGTGCAGGCCAATCCGAGCAGCTACTTCGTCATCTCCTGACGACACGAGCCGGACGCCCGGGAGCCTCCCCCGGGCGTCCACCCGTTCCACGAGGAGACCACATGCTCGCGCCCGATCCTGACGGTTCCCCTGCTCCCGACCATGCCCGCCCCGAGATCGCGCGGCTGTCCGCCGATGTCCTCGTGGTTGCGTGGGATCTGGAGCGGCGGGTGTTCGCCTCGCCGCATCTGGAGGCGCAGGGCGCCGGCCCGATCGCTCCGCTGGCCTCGCTGCGGCTGCCGCTGGACGGCGGCGGCACGCGGCTGGTGTGGGCGTTCCGCAGGCCAGGAGCCGCCGGCGTGCGGCTCGCGGTGTCGGCCGGCGCGCTGGGCCCCCAGGCCGAGATCGAGGTGGATGCCGTGGCCGACGGCCCCGCCGATCCAGCCCGGCTGCTGGAGCGCCTCGCCAACGAAGGCCGGTTGACGCTCGCCACGGCGCTGCTCACCACCTGGAGCGGGCTGTTCAAGCTCGGCCGCAGCCGCGCCTACCAGCAGTTCGTCGCAGATTTCTTCCGCGCCCTGGCGCCGCGGCCGAAGCC